>VGRW01000026.1 GCA_016875225.1 Deltaproteobacteria bacterium | reverse complement strand
TCACGGCCGCGATCGTGCGCGGGGTCTCCGGCCGCATCCGCGACAGGGGCAGGCCGAACTTCGCGAAGCGCCAGAGCTGGGACGCGCGTTGGAGCAGCATGCGCCTACGCTACCACAGCAAGTCGGGCTTGCGGCCGGTCGCGTGCTCGTCGACCCTCTCGCCAGGAGGCCGCGCCGTGGGCGATCTCTCCGAGTTCTCGCTGCCGATCCGGATGTTCCTGCGCGGCTACCGCTGGCGGGTCGTCGATCCCGTCCCCTGGGCTCCGCTGCGCGTGCCGCTCGCGCGCGCGCGGCTGGCGCTCTTCTCGAGCGCGGGCTTCGTGATGCCGGGGCAGCCGGCCTTCGACGAGGGGATTCGCGGCGGCGACCCGAGCTTCCGCGAGATCCCGAGCGACGCCGATCCCGCCGCGCTCGTCGACACGCACCGCAGCGAGTCGTTCGACCATGCGGGGATGCAAAGCGACCCGAACCTGGCGTTTCCGCTCCAGCGCGCGCGCGAGCTCGCCCTGCGCGGTCGGATCGGCTCGCTGAACCACCGCCACTGGAGCTTCATGGGGAGCATCACCGCGCCGGGTCGCTTCGTGGCCGAGACGCTGCCGCGGATGGCCGCAGACGCGCTGGCCGATGGCGTCCAAGCCGCGCTTCTCGTCCCCGTCTGACCGATGTGCAACCAGGCCGTGTGCCTGGCCGCGGCGGAGCTGGAGCGAAACGGCATCTCGACGGTGGCGCTGGTGCTGCTTCGCAGCGTTGCCGAGCGCGTGCGTCCACCGCGAGCGCTCGCGCTCCCGTTCCGGCACGGCTACCCGCTCGACGCGCCGAACCAGCCCGAGCGCCAGCACGCGGTGATCGAGGCGGCGCTTCGACTGCTCGAGACGCCGGCGGAGCGGGGACCGCTCCTGGTCGACTACGAGCCCGCGCCGCCGCCGCCGCCGGCCCGGCCCGCCTGAGCTCGCGGCCGCGCCGGCACGCGGATCTTGCGCTTCTTCGGCTCACGGTTCTGCCGGAACAGGATGCCCACGTGTCCGACCACGCCGACGACCTCGGCGAGCAGCTTCTCGGCCATCTCGGCCAGAAGCGCGCGCTTCTCTTCCTTCCAGTCGCCGAAGCGCACCTTGATCAGCTCGTGCGCGAGAAGCTCCTGGTCGGTCTTGGCGAGCACGGCCTCGGTGAGGCCCTCCTTGCCGATCATCACCACGGGCCTCAGCGGGTGCGCGAGCGACCGCAGGTGGCGGCGCTGGAATCCCTCGAGCTCGTCCATTCTCGTCTCCCCGGAGCCGATACCGAGCGCAGACCGTATCATGCGCGCGGAGCCGAGGATGTACCGAGACAGACGAGTGGTCGTGGTGATGCCCGCGTACAACGCGGCGCGAACACTTCGCCGCACCTATGAAGAGGTGATGGCGCAGGGCATCGTCGACGAGCTGATCGTCGTCGACGACGCGAGCACCGACGAGACGGCTCGGATCGCGGCGACGCTTGCCAAGACGAAGCTGATCGTGCACGAGAGGAACAGCGGCTACGGCGCCAATCAGAAGACCTGCTACCGCGCGGCGCTCGCCGCGGGCGCCGACGTGGTCGTGATGGTGCACCCCGACTACCAGTACACGCCGAAGCTGCTGCCCGCGATGGTGGCGCTGGTCGGCGGCGACGTCTATCCGTGCGTGCTCGGCTCGCGCATCCTCGGCGGCGGCGCGCTGCGCGGCGGGATGCCGATCTGGAAGTACGTCTCGAACCGCGTGCTCACGCTCGCCGAGAACTGGCTGCTCGGCTCGAAGCTCTCGGAGTTCCACACCGGCTACCGCGCGTTCTCGGCGGAGCTGCTGCGCGCGCTTCCGCTCGACGAGAACTCCGACGACTTCCTCTTCGACAACCAGATGCTGGCCGAGATCCTCTGGCGCGGCTCCGAGATCGCCGAGATCACCTGCCCGACGCTGTACTTTCCCGAGGCCTCGTCGATCAACTTCTCGCGCAGCGTGCGCTACGGGCTCGGCTGTCTGGCGACCGGCGTCGAGTTCCGGCTCGCCCGTCTGGGCCTGCGCGCGTCCGCGCGCTTTCCCGCCTAGCGCTTCGCGCTCGCGCTGCTGCGCGCGCCTTCGGCCTGGCCGGCCGCGACCGCGCGCTCCGGTCCCGCGCCCGCCACGACCAGCCAGAGCGCGAGCGCGAGCACGAGCGCCGCGGCCTTCTCCAGCCGGTGTCCCTGCAGCGCGCCGCGCAGGCTCGGGCGCGAGCCGCGCAGCGCGCGTCGCTCGCGGTGGAACGCGGCGATCAGGCGCTCCAGGTCCGCCGCGCTCTCGACCGCCTGCAGTGCTCCGTGCCGCGCGGCCGAGATCGCGCCGCGCTCCTCGGAGACCACCAGACAGAGCGCATCGGTGCGCTCCGACAGTCCGAGCGCGGCGCTGTGCCGCGTGCCGAGCCCGTGCGGCAGGTTCGCGCCGCGCGCCAGCGGCAGGTGCACGCCGAAGCGAGCGACGTCGCGGTCCGAGATCACCACCGCGCCGTCGTGACCGGGCGAGTGAGGGTCGAACAGGCTCTCGATCAGCGCCTCCGAGACGCGCCCGCCGAGCAGCTCGCCGCCCGAAAGGTGGCGGTCGAGCTTCTGCAGTCCCGCGATCACGACCAGCGCCCCGTGCTTCTCGCGGGCCAGCCGCGCGAGCGCGCGCGCCAGCACCTCGGTCGAGTCGAGTCGCGGACGCGGGTCCTCGCGCCGGCCCATCGCGACGGCCGCGAGCTCCTCGAAGCCCTGCCGCAGCTCCTCCTGGAAGATCACCACGAGCACGAGAGCGGCCGCGGCGAAGAAGCCGTGGAAGACCCAGGTCGTGAGCTGCAGGTCGAAGAGCCGCGCCGCCAGGTACACCAGGCCCAGCAGCCCCATGCCCAGCGCCACCAACGCCGCCTGCGAGCGGCGCAGCCAGGAGATTCCGGCGTAGAGCAGCACCGCGACGATCCCGACGTCGAGCGCGTCCGAGATCCCGAACTCGCGAAAGGTCTCGACCATCGCCCCTCACACGGGATCGACCGGCGAATCCGGTGACCCGAGCCTCGGGGGGTGGAGCGACCTTACCGAAATCCGCGGCCGAGCTGTAGTCTGCAGCTCGCGCTTGCGCGCATCGAGTGCGAATGCCCGACTCGCCGGCCAGCGTCCGTGAGCTCTGCATCCAGATCCTCGCCTGCGGGGAGCTCGAGGCAAAGCTCGCGCCGGTCGTGCGCGCGGACGGGAGCTGGCTTCCGGACTTCGAGCCCGGGCCGCCGCTCGTCTTCGACCGGCCCGCGCGCGCGCGGGAGCTCGAGATGCGGGGCGGAGCGCAAAAACTGCCGCGACCGGGCGTGCTCTCCGATCCGCTGGCTCGGATCGTCTGCCTGCGGCGCTTCGCGCACCACGAGCTGATGGCCGTGGAGCTCTTCGCCTGGGCGCTCCTGCTCTGGCCGGACGCCCCGCCGGAGCTGCGCCGCGGCTGGTGCCTGGCGCTCGCCGACGAGCAGCGACACTGCCGCATGTACCTCGAGCGGCTTCGCGCGCACGGCGCCGCGCTCGGCGGCGAGCCGCTCTCCGACTACTTCTGGAAGCACGCGGCCGCGATTCGCGCGCACGAGCGCGGGCCGGCGGCGTTCCTCGCGGGGATCGGCCTCACGCTCGAGCAGGCGAGTCTCGACTTCACACTTATCTTCGCCGACGGCTTCCGGCGCGGCGGGGACGAGGAGAGCGCGCGCGTCTCCGAGGTGATCCACGCGGACGAGCGGCGCCACGTGCGGCTCGCCGCCGAATGGCTCGGTCCGCTCTCGCCCGACGACGAGGACGAGCTCACCGCCTATCGCCGTTCCGTGCCGTTTCCGCTCGGCGCCGCGCGCGCGAAGGGCCGCACGTTCAGCGTCGAGGCGCGCCGCGCCTCGGGGCTCTCGGAGGCGCTGATCGAGCACGTGCGCGCGGCGCGGCCCGAGAACGAGCGACCGCCGGGGAAGCCGGCAGCGCGGCCGTGAGCGGCCCGACGCGGCTGTTCGCGAACCTCGGCGCGGAGGAGCCGGACGCGTGGCAGCGCATGAGCGCGCACCCCCGCGTGCGCACGGCCGCGCGCCTGTGGGCGGCGCTGTTTCCGGCCGGCGCGCGGCTGGTCGGGCCAGGCGCGCCGGAAGCGCCGCGCCTCGCCGCGGCCTTCGCCTGCGATGCCGAGCGGCCCGCGCTGCCGTTCTGCGCGCCGGGCGAGTCACTCGTGCCCTGGCTCGCGACCGAGCAGGCCGAGCGGCTCGCGCGCGAAGAGGGCGTTCCGTTCGCCCCGCCCCCGGCCGAAGTCGTGACGCGCGTGCACGACAAGGCGTTCGCGCAGGAAGCGGCGCTGGCGTCGGGCCTGGTTCCGCCGCCGCTCGTGGGAGCGACGCTTGCGCTCGGGCCCGAGGAGCTCGTCGAAGCCGACGCCGTTCGGTGTCGGATCGAATCCGCGGTCGCGCGCTGGCCGCTCGAGCTCCGAGCGCGCTTCACCGTGAAGCCCCGGCTCGGGACGAGCGGCCGCGGCCGGCTCGACGGGGCGGACGGTCGCATCGACGCCGAGCTTCTCTCCCGGTCGCTGTCGCGCCTGCGCGATCGCGGCGGCGCGCTGATCGAGCCCTGGCTCGAGCGAATGCTGGATCTCTCGGCACAGCTTCTCGTCTCGGGGCCCGACGAGGTCCGCGTGCTCGGGACGCTTCGGCAAGTCGTCTCCGCGCGCGGCGCGCCGACCGGCCACGTCGGTCGGATCGATCGCGAAGGCGAGGTCGACTCGGGCACGGCGTGGGACGCAGCGCTTCGCGAAGCCGCGCTCGCGATCGGGCGGGCTGCGGCGCGCGAGGGCTTCCGCGGCGCCTGCGGGGTCGACGCCTTCGTATTCCGCGGCAGCGACGGCGCGCGGACCCTGCGCCCCGTCGTGGAGCTGAACGCGCGCTTCACCATGGGCACGGTCGCGCTCGGCCATTTGGCTCGGGCGGTCCGAGCCGGGCTCGCGCGCGGCGCCGGCGCGTTCTACTTCGGCTTCGCGCCCGGAGCCGGCGCCTGGCCGTCCGAAGCGCGCCGCGGTGCGCGTCTCGAGCCGATTCTCGACGGCGATCCCTCGGCCCGTCTCTGTCTGGCCACCGACGAGCTCGCGCTCGCCGACGCGCTTCCAACCATCCGGAGGTCCGAATGAATCCTGCGACCCTGTTCACGCTCGCGAACGTGCTTCCGCTGCCGATCTGGCTGATCTGGCTGATCGCGCCGCGCTCCAGTGTCTCTCGTCGTCTGGTCGAGTCACTCTGGCCGTGGCAGATCCTGGCCGCGCTCTACCTGGTCTTCATCTGCATCGCGTTCTCCGGCGCGGGCGCCGCCCCGGTGGCCGATGGCGGCGCCGCGCCGAGCTTCAACAGCCTGGCCGGAGTCATGGCGTTCTTCGACAGCGAGTGGGGCACGCTCGCCGGCTGGGTGCACTACCTGTGCTTCGATCTGTTCGTCGCGCGCTGGATCATGGGCGACGCGCCGGGCGGGGGGCATCGCCTGGCGCCGGTCCTGTTCCTCACGCTGATGGCGGGGCCGGTGGGTCTGCTGCTCTACCTGTCTGCGCGCGGATTCTTCCGCGGCAGCGCCCGCGGGGCCGCCTCCGCCTAGGCCTCGACGATCGGGTCGTCGCGATCGTCGTACTCGAGCCGGAGCGCGCGCGACATCGTCGCGTGCAGCTCATAGGTGCAGGTGATGTAGGTGAGCTCGAGCACCTGCTCGTCGGAGAGGCCCGCGCGCAGCGCCGCGAACGTGTCGTCGGAGACGCGTCCGCCCTGCAGCACCAGATCGTCGGTGTACGCGAGCACCGCGCGCTCGAGCGCGGAGTAGGCGTTCGAGGTCGGCCAGGCGGGGATGTCGTGGATCTGCGCCTCGGGCATGCCGAGCGCGCGCGCGGCCTTGCAATGCTGTGAGAACACGAACTGGCTGCCGCGCGCGTAGCCGGCGCGCATCATCGCGAGCTCTCGGATCTTCGGATCGATCAGGCGCTTGGGGCTCCGGTACAGCCCGAATCCGGCGACGGCGTGATCGAAGACGTCGGGCACGAGCGCGAAGACGGTCCACCAGTTCCCCGGCGTGCCGGTCGCGGTGCCCGGCTGAGCGACGGGATCGCGCGACCCGAAGAGCAGGTCGTAGATCTTCAGCACCGACGGAGCGGCTTCGGCGCGCGAAACCTGGCGTAGACGCGGCATCTCGTTCCTCCCGCTCCATCCGCGGAGCGGCCGCCATCCTACCGCGTGCGGTGGAGCAGGTAGAGCTCGCAGGCGACCGAGATCTCGGCCTTCGCGCCGAGCGTGCGCGAGACCGGGCCTGCGATCGCGAGCCGGTCGAGCGCGGGCTTGGTGGCTCCGATTGCGCGCTGCATGTCGTCCACGCCCGAACTTCGCGCCTGCTCGAGCCAGGTCCAGAGCGGCGCGAGCTCGGGGTGCGCGAGCTCCCGATCGATGCGCGCAAAGACCGGCGCGCAGGCCTCGACCACGCGCGCCTCGAGCAGCTCCGGCACGCGCGTGTAGCGGCAGGCCTCGAGCCAGGCCGCGAACACGAACGGGTGACCGCCGTTGCCGCGGAAGGCCCGCTCGAGCTCGCTCTCCGCGAAGAGATAGCCCGCGGCCGCGGCCCAGGCGCGCAGATCGCGGCGCTGGAGCAGAACGAGCGGCACCCGCTGAACCCGACGCCCGTCGAGCTCGCGCTCGCCGCGCGCGCGCACGAGCGCGCGGTGCAGCGCGATCCCTCCCGACCGCAGACAGACCACGCCGGGCGCTTCGCGCGGCTGGTCGTCGTCGTCGGCGTGCTCGTGCACGACCACGTCGGCTCCGCTCTCGCGCAGCCGCGCGGCGGCCGCCTCGACGAGCGTCGTCTTTCCCATTCCCGGCCCGCCGAAGACGACGGGCGCGCTGCCGCGCAGCGCGCCGTCCACGACGCGCCGGATCACGGCCTCTCGTGCCAGCCAGCTCACTCGCGCAGACTAGTCAGGTCGTCTCCCGTCCGCCATGCGGGCCGGGCGCCGTCGAGCGCGCGACCGGGCGGAGTGCGATGATGCGCCGGGTGCAATGCTCCGATCCGACGAGAGATCCGAAGCCGTCGTGACCGAGCGAAGCGCGAACGGGAGCTCGCTGCGCTTCGATCTCGTCGCAGGCCTCACGGCCGCCGCGGTGGTGCTGCCCAAGGCGATGGCGTACGCGAGCGTGGCCGGGCTGCCGGTCGAAGTGGGTCTCTACACCGCCTTCCTGCCGATGGTGATCTATGCGCTGCTCGGGTCCTCGCGGGTGCTGAGCGTCAGCTCCACCACGACGGTGGCGATCCTGGCCGGCACACAGCTGGGGTTGGCCGTGCCGGATGGAGATCCGGGCCGTCTGCTCGTCGCCGTCGCCACGCTTGGCGCGTTGGTCGGTGTCGCGCTGATCCTGGCCGCCGCGCTTCGGCTCGGCTTCGTCGCGAACTTCATCTCGGCGCCGGTCCTGACCGGCTTCAAGGCGGGGATCGGCCTGGTGATCGTGCTCGACCAGGCGCCGAAGCTTCTGGGCGTCCACGTCGCGAAGGCGGGTTTCTTCCGCGACGTGGGGACGTTCGCGCAGCACGTGCCCGAGACATCGCTCATCACGGCCGCCGTGGCGGGTGCGACGCTGCTGGTGCTGATCGGGATCGAGCGCCTCCGGCCGCAGCTGCCGGCGCCGCTGGTCGCGATCGGGGGCGGCATCGCGGCCTCGTGGTATCTCGGTCTGCACGACCTCGGTGTCGCGACGGTCGGACGGATACCGACGGGGCTTCCGACACTCACGCTTCCCGACCTCGCGCTCGCGCAGCAGATGATTCCCGGTGCGCTCGGCATTGCGCTCATGAGCTTCACCGAGACGATCGCGGCCGGGCGCGCCTTCGCCGACCGAAGCGATCCCCCGATCGACGCCAACCGTGAGCTGATCGCGACCGGCGCAGCGAACCTGGGCGGCGCGTTCACCGGCGGCATGCCGGCCGGCGGCGGCACCTCGCAGACCGCGGTGGTCCGCGCGGCGGACGGCCGCTCGCAGAAAGCATCGCTCGTCACGGCCGCGGCCGCGGGGCTGACCATGCTTCTGCTCGCGCCCCTGATCGGCCTGATGCCCCACGCGACGCTGGCCGCGGTCGTGATCGTGTACTCGGTCGGACTGATCGCGCCCGCGGAGTTCGTGGCGATCCGAAAGGTGCGCACGATGGAGTTCCGCTGGGCGCTGATCGCCTGCCTCGGCGTGCTGGTGTTCGGCACGCTGAAGGGCATCGTCGTCGCGATCATCGTGTCGCTGATCGGCCTGGCCAGTCAGACCGTCCGGCCGCAGGTGTACGTGATCGGGCGCAAACGGGGCGCCGACGTGCTGCGCCCGCTTTCCCCGGAGCATCCGGACGACGAGACGTTCCCCGGCCTGCTGATCGCGCGGCCCGAGGGCCGCATCTACTTTCTGAACGCGCAGAGTGTCGCGGAGAAGCTCAACGAGCTGGTCGCCCGGTACCAGCCGCGCGTGTTCGCGCTCGACCTCTCTCGGGTGCCCGACATCGAATACTCCGGGCTGCAGCTGTTGATCGAGGCCGAACGACGCGCACAGACGCGCGGCTTCGAGCTCTGGCTGGTCGGACTGAATCCGGGCGTGCTCGAGGTGGTGCGTCGCTCCGGCCTGGCCGAGCGCCTCGGCCGCGAGCGCCTGCTCTTCAACGCGCGCGAGGCGATCGCGCGCCATTCGAATCCTGACCGATCGCTCGAGTCCTAGCGGCGGACGCCCACCGTGTGGAAGTCGAGCACGCTGCGGGTCGCGGCGGTGAGCGTTCGCTCCATGTAGGGCAGGCCGCGCGAAGCGCAGTAGCGCCGCACGACCGGCGCCGCCCGCCGCAGGTGGCGGCGGGGCATGCTCGTGAACAGGTGGTGCTCGATGTGGTTCTCGAGGCCGCCGCAGAGCGCGCGGATCGCGGCGCCGCCGGTGTAGTTGCTCGTCGTCACGATCTGCAGCGCGGCGAAGTCGAGCGCGGGCGGCTCGTCCCAGGCCGGCTTCTCGTAGTGGTTTCCGGCAAAGATCCAGTTCAGGTAGACGCCCGCGATCCAGCTGTAGGGGATGTACAAGGCGACGCCCCAGGGACCATAGAGGAACACGAAGATCGCCAGGATGACGGCCGTACCCGCGAGCGAGTTCGCGAGCTCACCGCGAAACCGATCCGGTCGGTGGTCCTTCGTGTAGAACGCGTCGCGCACGCCCAGCAGCGCCAGCAGTCGCGGCAGCGTGAGGCCGTTGCGCCGCACGAGGACCAGCACGTCGATGGCCGCCCACACGCGCGAGCGATAGCGCCGATCGGGCTCCCAGCGCTCTCGCTTGTCGCGGTCGATGCTGCGAACGTTGGGCGCGCGATGGTGCGCGTTGTGACCGTGCCTCCAGCCCGACGGAAACTCGCCCAGGATGAAGCAGAAGACCCAGGTGAGAACCTCGTCGATCGGGCGATTCCCGAACAGGTTGCCGTGGGCGGCGTCGTGCATCGCCCAGCCGATCCGCGCGTGAAGCACCGACGCGATCGCGAATAGGGGAATGCCGGCCCAGAGCGGAGACCGCGCCGCGAGCACGAACAGGGCCAGCGCGCCGGCGAAGGTGAGCGCGGCGTCGACCAGCGGCGCGAGCGGCGCCGGCTCGAAGCAGCCGAGCGCCTCGAGCTCGCTCCTCAACTGCCGAAATGAAGTCGGTTCGCCGGCTCGGACGTCGTCGCGCTCGGCTTGGTTCGCTGCGCGCTCATGGGAGAGGTTTGGAGTGATGCGCGCGATTGTACCCGCTCTCGCTCGCGCGTGAAGCCCGAGATTCCGCGCGCCTACCCGCGCCGTGCCGGGATCAGCTCGTAGTGCTCGGCGTGCTCCGGTCGCATGGCGCGCGTCTCGGGGTCGATCAGCCAGCGCATCGCGAGCCGCTCGGGTACGCGAATCACGCCTGGCGGGCGCAGCGTTCCGAAGACCCAGTCCCAGAGCGGTGACGTGACGCCGTGATTCGTCTTCGGATCCGCGAAGTGGTGGTAGAAGTGGTGGCGGCGCGCGAAGCGACCGTAGGCCCCGAATCCCGCGTGGGTGTGCTCGCGCCGGTGCATCGCCTCGTATCCGAGATACGTGCCCGCGAACGACACGACGAACGCCAGCCCGGCGCTCGCTCCCGCGAGCCAGACCGCAGGTCCGCTGAGCAGGCCGACCACGGCGAGCGCCGCCAGCGCCTTCTTCCAGCTCGGCGCGAAGTAGTCGCCCTCGCCGTGGTGCCGCACGTGCTCGGTTGCGAAGGGGTTGGGACGGGTGCGCGTGTCGTGTCCCAGCCAGCGGTGGATCACGTACTCCAGGAACGACCAGGTGAGCGCGCCCAGCACGAGCGCCGCGACGACTCCTGTCATCCGCTCCTCCGCTTCGGTCGGTCATTCTCGTGACGGTTTGCGGCTCGATCATACCCGCTCGGGCGCGGTCGAGGATCGACTCATTGCGCAGGGGGAGGAGCGGCGATATCTCTTCGCGCCGCAATCGCCGAGTCCACGCCGCGGAGAAATGCGGTGGGAACGGGGGACCCAACTCATTGGGGCGTATCACCGGCCGGTTCGCCGTCCGGTGTAGGGCAATCTCTTCGGCCCGAGCCCGTCAGCTAACCCCGTAGGCGTCGGAGAGGAGACCCCGCCGGAGCCTCCGTCGTCGATCTCCTCGAGATCAACGCGGAGGTTCCAGAAATGGCCGACGAGCCGTTCCCCGTGCGCGCGTGGCGCCTGCTGATCGGCGCGCCGCGCAGCCTGGCGGATCGATCGATCTTCCACCGCCTGTCGCTGGTGCCGTTCCTGGCGTGGGTGGGTCTCGGCGCGGACGGCCTCTCGTCCTCGCCTACGGCCCGGAGGAGGCGTTCCGAAGCCTGGGCGAGCACGCCTATCTGGCCGTCGCGCTCGCGGCGGCGATGGTCGCGACGGTGCTCGTGATCTCGGCGGCGTACAGCCGGATCATCGAGGAGTTCCCCCACGGAGGCGGCGGGTACGTGGTGGCGACGAAGCTGCTCGGTCCGCGAGCCGGCGTTCTGTCCGGGTCCGCGCTCCTGGTCGACTACGTGCTCACGATCACCGTCTCGATCGCGGCCGCGGGTGATGCGCTGTTCAGCTTCGCGCCGCTGGCCTGGCACGTAGCGAAGCTGCCGATCGAGATCGCGCTGATCCTCGCGCTCACTACGCTGAACCTGCGCGGCGCGCGCGAGTCCGTGCTCGCCCTGGCGCCGATCTTCCTGGTCTTCCTGGTCACGCACGTCGCCGTGATCGGCGGCGGACTGTTGTTGCGAGCGTCGGAGTTGCCGAACACCGCACAAGAGCTCGGGGCGGGCTTTCGCGGCGGCCATGCGCTTCTCGGCACGGCGGGCATGCTCGCGCTCCTCGTCCACGCGTTCTCGCTCGGAGGCGGCACCTACACCGGGATCGAGGCGGTCTCGAACGGCGTGCCGATCATGCGCGAGCCGCGGGTGCGTACGGCGCAACGCACCATGGTGTACATGGCGAGCTCGCTCGCCTTCACCTCCACGGGACTGCTGCTCTCCTACCTGCTCTGGAAGGTCGTCTTCGCTCCGGGCAAGACGCTGAACGCGGTGCTGGTCGAGCAGGTCGTCGCCGCGCTGCCGTACTTCGGCGCCGGGGGCGGGAGCTTCGGATCGTCCCTCGGCCGGGGCTTCGCGGTGATCACGCTGCTCTCCGAGGGCGCGCTTCTGGTCGTGGCCGCGCAGGCGGGCTTCCTCGACGGCCCGCGCGTGCTCGCCAACATGGCCAGTGACTCGTGGCTGCCGCGCCGCTTCGCAGCGCTCTCCGACCGGCTCACGACGCAGAACGGCATCCTCCTGATGGGCGGGGCGGCGCTCGCCGCGCTGATCTACACCGCGGGCGACGTGCGCGCGCTCGTCGTGATGTACAGCATCAACGTGTTCCTGACCTTCTCGCTCTCGATGCTGGCGATGCTTCTCGCCTGGCTGCGCCGCAGGGGCTCGTCGCAGCGGGCCACGGTCCGGCGCCGGCTCGCGCTCTTCGGCACGGGCCTCGCGCTCTGCGCGACGGTGCTCGCGATCACCGTGTTCGAGAAGTTCGAGGATGGCGGATGGCTGACTCTGTCGGTGACCGCCGCGGTCGTCGCGCTCTGCTTCGTCGTGCGCCGGCACTACCGGCGCGTCGGCGCGGCGCTCTCCGCCCTGTACGCGCAGCTCGGGGATCTGCCCGCCGAGCCCGACCGGGCCGCGCGCATCGCGAGCGCGCTCGCGCACGGCCTCGACCCGGCAGCGCCCACGGCGGCGGTGCTCGTCGCGTCGTACGGCGGGCTCGGCATCCACACCACGTACGGAATCCTGCGCAGCTTTCCGGATCACTTCCGGAACATCGTCTTCCTGTCCGTCGGCGTGATCGACTCCGGCGCGTTCAAGGGCGAGGACGCGCTCGAGGCGCTTCGCGCCGAGACGGAGCACATGCTCGGCCGCTACGTGGATCTGGCCCACGGCCTGGGCGTCGCCGCGAGCTACCGCTTCGCGATCGGCACCGACGCCGTCGAGGAGGCCGAGAAGCTCTGTCTGCAGGTCGCGCGCGAGTTTCCCCACACCACCGTCTTCGCAGGCAAGGTCGTCTTCGAGCGGGAGCGCTGGTACCAGCGACTCCTGCACAACGAGACCGCGTTTGCGATCCAGAAGCGTCTGCAGTTCGAGGGCCAGACCATGGTGATCCTGCCCGCGAAGCTCGCCCGCTAGCGGCCCGCGAAGGTGTCGATCGCGTAACATGGAGCGATGGACGAAATCCGCCGCGCGACGCTCGCGGACGCTCCCGCGATCTCGCGCATCTACAACTGGTACGTCGAGAACACCGTGATCACCTTCGAGGTCGATCCGGTCTCGGACTCCGAGATGGCGCAGCGCATCGCGAGCACGCTGTCGCAGCACGAGTGGCTCGTCCACGCGCGCGGCGGAGAGATTCTCGGCTACGCCTGTGCGGGTCGGTTCCGCGAGCGCGCGGCGTACCGCTTCGCCACTGAGTCGACGATCTACCTGCGCAACGGATTGCAGGGGCAGGGGCTCGGCAAGCCGCTCTACCGAGAGACGATCTCGCGCATCTTCGCGCTCGGGTACACGAGCCTGATCGGCGCGATCGCGCTGCCCAACGACGCGAGCGTGCGCCTGCACGAATCGCTCGGCTTCGAGAAGGTCGGCCATCTGCGCCGGGTCGGCTGGAAGCACGAGCGCTGGATCGACGTCGGATCGTGGCAGCTCGAGAAGCCGCTCGTTCCCTGAAACTCTGCCGTTCAGGCGCCGGCGCGCAGCTCGTCGTCGACGCGCCGGTCGGCGCGCCGCAGATACCAGAGCAGCGCCTGGCCGCCGAGCCAGCGCAGTGGCTCGGGTGGCCACGGCAGCTCGAAGCGGTCGAGCGCGCGGGCGATCTCCGCCTTCTCGCCGAGCGCCTCGTCCGCGAGCGTTGCGCCCATCAGCGTGCAGGTCGGAACGCCGTGCCCGTTGCAGCCGCCGTAGTAGAGGGCCTGGCCGCCGGCGAGCGCGCCGTGGACGGGAAGGAAATCCAGGGTGATCGCGATGTAGCCGCCCCAGTAGCGCTCGATCGGAACGCCGGAGAGGGTGGGGAAGCGCTCGCGGAAGGCGCGCTCGATCAGACGGAACGAATCCGGCTGGCAGGCTTCCGGAAGGCGGTTTCCGAACGCGACGTTCACGTCCTTCGACCCGCCGACCACGCGGCCGTCCGCCGTGATCCGGTAGTTCTCGAGGATCTCGTGCGCGGTGTAGATCGCCTCCCCGCCGCGCCAGCCGAGTGAGTCGCGCTCGGCGGAGGTGAGTGGCCTTGTGATGAACTGGTGCACCCGCGCAGGAACCATCTTGTGGCGCAGCAGGCGAAACGCCACGGGCGTGTAGGCGTTCGTGCAGAGCAGCAGCTTGCGCGCGCGAAGCGATCCGCCTGCCGTCTCGACGCGCGGCTCGCTTCGCAGCTGCAAGGTCTGCACGGGTGTCTGCTCGAACACGCGCGCGCCGGACGCGAGCAGCGCGCGCCGCAGGCCGAGCCCGTACTTGCCCGGGTGCATGTGCCCGCCACAGCCTTCCAGCACGCCGAAGCGGAACGCGGGCGGAAGTCCGCGCGCGCGCATGGCGGCCTCGTCGAGGAAGCTCGCCTTCACGCCGAGCTCGCGCGCCAGCTCGGCGCTCTTGCGCAGCGGCTCGCGGTGGCGCGGATGCACGCCGGCGACCACGTTCCCGCTGCGCACGTACTCGCATTCGATGCCGCGGCTGGCGATCGTCTCCTCCCAGAACTCGACGGCGCGCTCGGCGAAGCGGATCAGGCGTGCGCCGCGCTCGCGGCCGGCCTGCCGGATCACGCTCACGATGTCCTTGCCGATCGTCGGCGTGACGTGCCCCGCGTTCCGGCCGCTCGCGCCCGCGCCGCAGAACTCCGCCTCCACGAGCGCCACGTCGACTCCGCGCTCGGCGAGCCGCAGGGCGGCGCACATCCCCGTGATGCCGCCACCGACCACGGCCACGTCGCAGCGCAGATCGCCTTCGAGCCGGGGCGCGAGCTGCACGGGCGGCTCGAGCCAGAAGCTGCCTTCGGTGAATGGGAGCTGCATCTGCGTTCGCCCCTCAGCGGATCGAGTAGGTGGATGCGAGGACTCGTTCGAAGAGCGCCGCGGGCAGCAGCCGCTTCGCGAACACCGCGGCGCGCTGGTCCCAGCGCCCGACCGAGTAGCGGACGCCGACGCGCGGCGCCGCCACGAGCTTCGCCACCAGATCGGCGACGCGCTGCGGATCCGCGCCGTTTCGCTCGTCGCGCTCGTAGATCGAGACGACCCGCTCCATGCGCTCCCGGTGCGCGGGCGAGCGCGACTCGCGCGCGAAGACGCGAGCGGCGGTGAAGCCCGTCTTGAAGTCGCCCGGCGTGATCGAGGTGGCGTCGATTCCGCTTCCCGCGAGCTCCAGTCGCAGCGCCTCGTTCAGACCCTCGAGGGCGAACTTGCTGGCGCTGTAGAACGGCTGGTACGGCATGCCGACCAGGCCTCCCAGCGAGCCGATCGCGATCAGTCGTCCGGCCCGCTGCGCGCGCATCTGCGGAAGCACGGCGCGAATCATTCGCACGGCGCCGAAGAAGTTCGTCTCCATCTGCCAGCGGACCTCGTCGAGTCCGGTGTCCTCGACCGAGCCGCACAGGCCGACGCCGGCGTTGTTGACCAGAACGTCGATGCGGCCCTCGGCGGCGAGCAGCGCCTCGACACAGCTTCGCGTGGAGTCGTCGGAGGCGACGTCGAGCGGCAGCACTCGGACCGCGCCGTCGTCACCCGCAGGCGCACGGCTCGTGCCGTACACGTGGTGCCCGCGCGCGGCGAGCGTTCGCGCGATGCAACGGCCGAACCCGGACGACGCGCCGGTGACGAGGACGACCTTTGGCATTGGCATGGAACCCCTCCTCTTTGGAATCGAGGATACGACGCACGAGGGGGATTCCACCAGCGGAGCTCTCGATCGAGTAGGCTTGCTTGGGTCGACCTCCGGGGAAGGCGCTGCCATGATCGAACGGATTCCCTTCGGCCGCACCGGCCACCTCTCGAGCCGGACGCTGTTCGGCGCAGCGGCGCTCGGCGGAATGAGTCAGGCGCGTGCCGACGCGGTGCTCGAGAAGCTGCTCGCGTTCGGCGTGAATCACATCGACACGGCGGCGAGCTACGGCGACTCGGAGCTGCGCCTCGCAGCGTTCCTGAAGCGTCACCGAAGCGCGTTCTTCCTCGCGACCAAGACGGGGCAGCGCACCGCCGACGCCGCCCGCAACGAGCTGATGCGTTCGCTCGCGCGCCTCGACGTCCGCTCCGTCGACCTGATCCAGATGCACAACCTGGTCGACGAGGTCGAGTGGGAGACGGCGCTCGGGCCGGGCGGCGCGCTGGACGCGCTGGTGGAGGCGCGCGCCGAAGGGCTCGTCCGCTTCATCGGCGTGACGGGCCACGGCACGCGCGCCGCCGCGATGCACCTGAAGAGCCTCGAGCGGTTCCCCTTCGACTCCGTGCTGGCCCCCTACAACCACTCCATGATGGAGCAGGCCGAGTACGCGCGGGACTTCGAGGCGCTGTACGTGCTCTGCCGCGAGAACGGCGTCGCATTGCAGACCATCAAGTCGATCGCGCGCCGTCGCTGGACCGAGGCCGACGCCGAAAAGCGCTTCAGCTGGTACATGCCGATCCGGGATCGCGAGGCGCTGCGGCGGGCGGTCCACTACGTGCTCGCGCGTCCGGGACTCTTCCTCGACACCTCGAGTGACGCGACGTTGCTCGACGCGGTGCTCGAAGCGGCGTCGCAGCCGATCGCGCTGCCAGCCGACGCGGAGATGCGCGCGGACGCCCGCGCGCTCGGCGTCGAGCCGCTCTTCGTTCGCGGGGTCTCCGATTCGATCTGAGCCGCCGGGCAGGACTCGTGTACGCTTCGCACGAGAGGGGAGTCGCGATGCGCGCGGTGCGTTGCACGGGACGTGAAGTCCGGGTCGTCGTGCTGCCGGAGCCGTCGGGGCCGGGCGTGCGAGTGCGCGTTGCGACGGCGGGGGTGTGCGGCTCGGACCTGCACATGCTCGGGCAGGTGCAGGGGGTCACGCTCGGACACGAGATCGCAGGAGTCACCGACGACGGAAAGCCCGTGGCCGTCGAGCCGATGTCGCCCTGCGGGCGCTGCGAGCCGTGCCGGGCCGGGGACTACAACCTCTGCGTCGAAGGCGCTGCGATGTTCCACGGCGTGGGGCGAGACGGCGGAATGGCCGACGAGATGCTCGTTCCTGCGCGCGCGCTGGTGCCGCTCCCGAGCGGGTTGCCGCTTCGCGACGCGTCGCTGGTCGAGCCGCTCGCGGTGATGGTGTACGCGCTGCGCCGCGCTGGGCTGCGCGCGAGCCAGCGCGTCGCGGTGGTCGGAGGCGGAACGATCGGGCTCTGCGCCGTCGCGGCGGTGCGCGCGAGCGGCGCCGAAGTCGCGCTCGTGGCCCGCTACGACGCGCAGCGTGCGGCGGGCGAGCGGCTCGGCGCGACACAGGTCAGCGGGCAGTACGACCTGGTGGTGGAGGCCGCGGGCAGCGAGAGTGCGCTCGCGCAGGCGGTCGAGCTCGCAAAGCCCGGCGGCAAGGTCTCGATCCCGGGAATCTACTGGCAGCCGGTCGGCATGCCGGGCCTCGCGATGGGCATGAAGGAAGTCACGCTGATGCCGGCCTTCCTCTACTCGCGCGGCGCGGTGAGCCGCGACATCGACGCTGCGGCCGCCACGCTCGCGGCCACGCCCGAGCTGCCGCGCGCGATCATCACGCACCGCTTCCCGCTCGACGCCGCGGCCGAGGCCTTTGCCACCGCCGCGAGCCGAGCCTCGGGGGCGATCAAGGTCGTGCTCGAGCCGTAGTCGCCGCGGTCGCGCATGCCCGCGCCGACTAGCGGCCACGGCGGAATTCTCCCAAAATCGCGCCACCCGTCCGGAGGCCACCCCCATGAAGCGAGACATCTTCAGCGACGAGCACGAGCTGTTCCGGGAGCAGTTCAAACGCTTTGCCAAGAGCGAGATCGAGCCGAAGATCGCGGGCTGGAACGAGAAGGGCATGAGCGACCGCGAGAGCTGGCGGCGCATGGGCGAAGAGGGTTTCTTCGGCGGCGACGCGCCCGAGGAGTACGGCGGGGCCGGGGGCGATTTCCTCTTCGACGCGATCGTGATGGAGGAGCTCTCGTACCTGCGCGCGCACGCGCTGATGGCGTCGCTGCACGCCGACATCTGCATGCCGTACATCACCGAGTTCGGAACTCCCGAGCAGAAGGCGAAGTACCTGCCCGGCGCGATCCGCGGCGAGATCATCCTCGGCATCGCGATGACCGAGCCGGGCACGGGCTCGGACCTGGCCAACGTGCAGACGACCGCGATCCGCGACGGCGACGCCTACGTCCTGAACGGCTCCAAGACTTTCATCTCGAACGGACAGATCGGCGACCTGTTCGTCGTGGTCGCCAAGACCGACCCCGCGTCCGACCCGCCGCACCGCGGCATCAGCCTGCTCCTCGTCGAGGCGAAGACGCCCGGCTTCGTGCGCGGGCGCAAGCTCGACAAGCTCGGCCTGCGCGGCCAGGACACCAGCGAGCTGTTCTTCCAGGACTGCCGCGTGCCCGTGGCGAACCTGCTCGGCGGCCACGAAGGCCGCGGATTCAAGCAGCTGATGCAGAAGCTGCAGCAGGAGCGGCTCTGCATCGCGGTCGCGTCGATCGCCTCGTGCCGGCGCGCGCTCGACGACACCATGGAGTACGTGAAGCAGCGTCGCGCGTTCGGCCAGCCGATCGCGGGCTTCCAGCACATCCAGTTCCGGCTGGCCGAGCTCGCCACCGAGGTCGAGGTCGGCCAGGCCTTCACCGACAAGCTCCTCGCCGCGCACGTGCGCAAGGAGAACATCGTGACCGAGGTCTCGATGGCGAAGTGGTGGACCACGGATCTGCAGAAGCGCCTCACCTCCGAGTGCCTTCAGCTGCACGGCGGATACGGCTTCATGCTCGAGTACCCGATCTCGACCGACTACGCCGACGCGGCCGTGCAGTCGATCTACGCCGGCACCAACGAGATCATGAAGCGCATCATCGCGCGAAATCTCGGGCTCGACCTCACCTGAAGGAGACGCTACGCATGCACCGATCGATTCTCGCCGCGATCGTCGCGGCACTCAGCCTGTTCGGATCCATCACGCCGGCAATCGCCGCAGAGGAGAAGCCCATGGCCGCAACGGACCCGGCGATCGCCGCAGTCGACGCACAGATCGCGAGCGCCAAGATCGACAAGAACGCCGACCGCTGGAAGGAGCGCCTGCCCAAGCCCGCGCAGGTGAGCTTCACCAAGGGCAAGAAGTACGTCTGGGTGCTCGACACCAACAAGGGTCCGATCGAGGTGCAGCTCTTCGCCGACTCGGCGCCGATGCACGTGACCAGCACGATCTACCTGACGAACCTCGGCTTCTACGACGGCGTGATCTTCCACCGCGTGATTCCCGGCTTCATGGCGCAGGGCGGCGATCCCACCGGCTCGGGACGCGGGGGACCCGGCTACCGCTACGACGGCGAGTTCGGCGGCGCGTCGCACTCCAAGCCCGGCATGCTCTCGATGGCGAACGCGGGCCCCGGCACCGACGGCAGCCAGTTCTTCCTGACCTTCGTCCCGACGAACTATCTCGACGGCAAGCACACCGTCTTCGGCGAGGTCGTGAAGGGCATGGACACCGTCGGGGCGCTCGAGAAGGCGGGCTCGCCCAGCGGCACGACCAAGGAGAAGCTCGAGATCAAGAAGGCGACCATCCGGGTCGACTAGCCGCTACGCTCGGCGCGATGTCCGGGCTCGACAGGATCGTCGTCGTCGGCGCGTCGCTCGCGGGGCTTCGCGCGGTCGAGTCGCTGCGGCGGCTCGGCTTCGGCGGCGAGATCCTGCTGGCCGGCGCCGAGAAACACCTTCCGTACGATCGCCCGCCGCTCTCGAAGGAGATCCTTCAAGGGCGCTGGGACGCGGACAAGCTGCCGCTGCGAAGGCAGCCGTTCGCCGACCTGCGCCTCGACCTGCGCCTCGGGCTCCGCGCCACCGCGCTCGACGTCGCCGCGCGAACGGTCGCCTTCGCCGACGGCCGTCGCGAGCGCTACGACGCGCTCGTGATCGCGACCGGATCCGCCGCGCGAAGGCTCCCGAATCAGCCCGATCTCGCCGGCGTGCACCTGTTGCGCACGCTCGATGATGCGCTCGCCCTGCGCGCAGCGCTGGAGCGCTCGCCGCGCGTGCTCGTGGTCGGGGCCGGATTCATCGGCGCGGAGGTCGCGGCCGCGTGCCGGAGTCGCGGCCTCGAAGTGATTGCGATCGAGCCGCTCGCGGTGCCGCTCCTGCGCGGGCTCGGTCTGCGCATGGGCGCGCTCTGCGCGGAGCTGCAGCGCGAGAACGGCGTGGACCTGCGCTGCGGCGTCGGCGTGGCGGCGATCGAGGGCGACGGGCGAGTCGAGCGCGTGGTGCTCAGCGACGGGACGCGCGTCCCGGCGGACGTGGTCGTGGTCGGGATCGGCGCCGTTCCCGAGACGGGCTGGCTCAGTGGCTCGGGTCTGCGCCTCGACGACGGGGTGGTCTGCGACCAGCACTGCGCGGCCGGCCCGCCGGGCGTGTTCGCCGCCGGCGACGTCGCGCGCTGGCGCAATCCGCTCTTCGACGAGACGATGCGCGTCGAGCACTGGAGCAACGCGGTGGAGCAGGGCGTGTACGTGGCCGAGCGCCTGGCGGGCAGCGCGGCCGGCGCGGAGCCGTTCGCGCCGGTTCCGTTCTTCTGGTCGGATCAGTTCGGCGTGAAGATCCAGTTCGCCGGCCGGATGCGCGGCGACGACGAGATCCGCATCGTCGCCGGCTCGCCGGCCGAGCGCAGGTTCACCGCGCTCTACGGTCGCGCGGGGCGGCTCACCGGGGCGCTCTGCTTCAGCCGGCCGCGCGACCTCGCGAAGTACCGGCGGCTGATCGCCGCGCGGGCCTCGCTCGATGACGCGATCGCCGCCGCCTCCGACTAGGGCGCGAGCGCGGCCGCGAACTTCGCCCGGCGCGCGGGCGGAATCGCCACGAGCTTGCCGTCGTCGCTGACCAGCGCGTGCTCGGTCGTCGCGGTGGCGATCAGCTCGTCGCCGCGACGGACCGCGTAGCCGATCGCCAGCGACACGCGCTTCAGCCAGGAGAGCCAGCAGGTGACCTGCAGCCGGTCGTCGTAGCGGGCCGCCTGCTGGTAGCGCACCTCGAGGCCGGTCACGGCGAAGTGCAGCCCTTCGGCGACGTACTCGCGGTAGGGGCGGTCGTGCAGGTCGAGATACTCGATCCGCGCGAGCTCCAGGTAGTGCACGTAGCGCGCGTGGTGGACCACGCGCATCGCATCGGTGTCGTAGAACGGCACCCGGTAGGCGATCGTCGCGGTCTTCGCGCCGGGCGGCGGATCACTCGGAGGGCGTGGCACGCGCGCAGTGTTCCGGGCGATGCGGGTCGGGTCAAGGCTATCCTCGGGCGATGGCTCCGGCGGCCCCGGTCTTCGAGATTCCCGAGCGCGAGCTGGTCTTCAGCTTCGCGCGAAGCTCCGGCCCGGGCGGGCAGAACGTGAACAAGACCGAGACCAAGGCGACGCTGCGCTGGGACGTGTCGCGCAGCCCGTCGATCCCCGCCGACGTGCGAGCGCGCTTCGTGCGCACGTTCGCGACCCGGATCACCACGGACGGGGAGCTCGTGATCTCGTCCCAGCGCCACCGCGATCGGCTCCGGAACATCGACGACTGCCTCGAGAAGCTCCAGTCCATGCTGCGCCAGGTCGCAAAGCCGCGATTGAAGCGCCGGCCGACCCGCCCCAGCCGCGGCGCGGTCGAGCGGCGAATCGTCGAGAAGAAGCGCCGCGGCGGCGCGAAGCGCGAGCGACGCCGACCCGCGGAGGACTAGGGGCGCATCGCTTCGGGACCGGCGCCGTGCTCGCGAAGAAGTCCGTCGAGCGCGAAGACGTGCTCGTCGTCGGCGGGCATCTCGCGGAGCGAGCGCGCGAGCTCGCGCACGTACTCGGTGTTCGGGCCGCTCGGCCCGCGCGCGCGCGCGATCTGCGCGGCGATCGCATCGAGCGGCGCGGGCCCGAGGTAGTTCGGGTTCGAGGGCGTGGCGATGTAGACCAGCCCGGTCGTTGCACCGCCGTCGGCGAAGCGCAGCTCGACCGGATGGCGCTCGTAGCCCTCGCGCTCGCGGTGATCGAGGTCGGCCAGCACGCACGCGGAGTCCGACTCCGGCACGCGATAGGCGACGCCGAAGCAGCGCGACCCGGCCTCGGGCAGCAGCGTCACCACCCGGCCCGGCGCGCCCGGAACGCCGCGGTGGTCCGTCGATCCCTGCCAGAAGCGCCGCGCGAAGCCGCCGATCCAGGCGGTCCGGCGCTCTGCGAAAGCGAAGGCCGGCCGCCACACCAGTGAGCCGTATCCGAAGATCCAGAGCGCGGTTCGCATCGTTTCTGCCAGCTCCCGAGATCGGCGCGCGAAGGGTAGACGAGCGCCGCGCGGCGTAAAGCGCGCGGCCTGCGCGGGCCGAAGAGTCTCTCGACACGAACGGTTTCGGAACGGCCGGCGCGAGCCTGTAGCCCCCGGCCACCAGGAGGACCGTGTTGCGGATCGAGCGGCTCGCGCGGCGCATGGTCGACGCACCACGCTTCGTCGTGATCGCTCTGGTCGGGCTCTCGCTTCTGGTCTCGCCGGGATTCGTCGGGGTCTCCAAGCGGTCCGATCACGGCCTCGAGCCGCTCCGCACGGCGACCGGCTTCGCCGAGCGCGGCGTCGCGGTCTTCGCGCTGCACTGCCGCGAGGGCGTCCTCACCAAAGCCTGCCTGCGGCTGGTCTCGCGCGTGACCGAAGCGCTCGAGGGCCGAGCCGAGGTCACCGGGCCGGTCGAGTCGCTCGTCCGTGCCCGGCGGGTGCGCGCGCAGTACGGCGCGCTCCGGCTCGACGCGCTCGCGCGGCCGCTGCCCGAGAGCGAGGCCGCGCTGCGCGAGCTTCGCGCTCGGCTGCGCGGCGAGGCCGCGCTCGAGCGCCGCTTCGTCGCTCCCGACGGGCGCACCACCTGGGTGTACGCAGAGCTCGCGCGCGAGCGTGGAGCGCGGGACTCGCGCGCGCTCGCCGAGTCGCTTCGCGCCTCGTTCGAGCGCCCGCCGCTGCTCGGCGTGACGCTCGTCGGTGTCGATCCGATCGAGAGATCGCGCGCGCCGTGGCTCTTCGCTGCACTCGCGCTCGCGGCCCTCGCGTTCGCGCTCGCGCCGGGTGGACCTCGAGCGGCGGCGCTGGCAGGCACGGGCGCGCTCGTGCTCGGCGTGTTCGCGCACGCGCTCGTGGGCCTGCTCGGCGAGCCAGCGCGCGCGTCGGGTGGCTGGCTCCCCGGCACGCTCGCCGCGGCCGCGCTCGCCTCGAGCCTCGCGCTGATCTCGCGCGCCCGCCTCGAGCAGCGTCGCGAGGCGTCGGCGCGCGCTTCGGTCGCCGCAGCGCTCGCTGCGCTCGGGCCCGCGCTCGCGCTCTCCGCTCTCGCGTCCTCGGCCGGATTCGCAGCGCTCCTCGCGCTCGCTCCCGGGGCGTCGCTCTCGCAGGGGCTTGCCGCGGGCGCGGCGCTCGCGGCGGCGCTCGTCGCCTACCCGGTCGGCGTCACGCTCCCGGGACTGATCGCCTGGCCGATGCTCCTGGCACGTCCTCCCGGCGAGCTCGCGGCCGCGCTTTCGCGGCGCGTGGAGCGCGTTCTCGCCCGCCCGCGCCGGGTCGCGTGCGTTGCGCTTGCGGCGCTCGCTCTCGTCACCGTCGCGCTCGCTGCGCTCGCGCCCGCGACCGGCGTCTCGGAGCTTCGAGCCGTGGTATTCGATTCAGGGACCGAGGGCGGGGCGCTCGAGCCGGCCTTCCTAGAGCGCGTGCGCGCGTTCCAGCGCGAGGCGGAGGCGCGCCCGGGCGTGCTCTGGTCGAGCTCGATCGTCGACACCGCGATCGCACCGGCCAACCGCGCGCTCCACGACGGGGACTCGCTCTTCGCGACCGTCCCGCTCACGCGGGCGGAGGTCGTGCGCGCGCTTCGCCCGTGGGAGCGGACCGCGCGCGAGAGCCTCGCGCGCGAGATCGATCCCGAGCGCCGGCGGGTCCGCGTCGAGCTTCTCGTGGACCCGAGCGCCGCGGCCGTCGCGCCCAGGACGCCCGCCGCCCTCGCGAGCACGGCGCTCGCCGTCGCGCTCGTGGCCCTGCTCGGCGCGGCGGTGTTCCGCAGCGCGCGCGCGCTTGCGCTCTGCGCCGCGCCGGCGGCTACCGCGGGCGCGATCGCGCTCGTACTGGCAAGCAGCGTCGGCGCGGGTCCGCAGAGCGACGCGGCCGCGCTCGCGCCGCTCTGCGCCTCGCTCGCTTCCGGCCTGGGCCTGGTCCTTCTGGACCGGACGCGCGGCCTGCTCGAAGCCGGAACCCAGCTCGAGGTCGCGCTCCCGCTCGCGCAGCGCGAGGCGGGGACGGCGCTCGCGAGCGCGTCGCTCGCGGCCGCGTCGCTCGTCGCGGCCCTCGCGGCCTTCTGGTCCGAGCCCGTCGGAGCCGGCGTCGTCGCCGCGGCCACCCCGCTGATCTCTGCGGCGTGCGTTCTCGCGCTGCTGCCCCCGCTCGTTCGCGCCAGCCGGGGACGGTACTTCCGCGCGCGCGTCCCTCTACGCGCGGAAGTGTCGCTCGGCCCGACGCGCTAAGCCGACTCTAGACGCGGATCTCCAGGTAGGCGCGTCGGGAGTAGCGGCCGGAGAGGCGCGAGAACAGGTCGAGCAGGCGCACCTGCCAGCCGTACTTCGCGAGCAGGAGCTCGTTGGCGCGCGCGATCGCGTCGGGCGCCGAGACGATCCGCGCCTGCGCCTCGTGCCAGGGGCCGTGGACCTTGCCCCGCGCGTCGCAGGCGGCGAGTCGTGCTCTTGGCGAGTTCCGCAGGCGCTTCACCTTTCCGGAGTCGCCGGCGGTGAAGACCCAGACGGCTCCATCGCCCTCGGCGAACCAGACGGGGGTCGCGACCGCGCGCCCGTCGCGGCGGAAGGTCGCAAGACTCACGTAGCTCTCGCCTTCGAGCACGTCGCGCAGTCTACGCCAGTCCGGCGGTGCGCGCGCGCGGCCTTGCGTTATTCTCGCGCCCGCCCGGGAGGTCGCGTGTACACAGCGCGGGAGCTTGCCGAATACGCCGCGTTCCGCAGCGGCATGGCCGCGCTTCGCGCCCTGCCGCTGGCTCAGGCGCAGAAGCTCGGCGCAGCGGCCGCGCGCCGGCTCTTCGATCTCGGCGGAAAGCGCGTGGCCTACGTGATCGCGAACCTGCGCGTGGCGTTTCCGGAGCTCTCGGAGGCCGCGCGCAGCCAGATCGGGCGCGAGAGCTACGTGCACTTCGCCTGGAACCTGATCGACGTCGCGCGCAGCGCGAGCTGGGGACCGGAGCAGCTGATCGCGCGCGTCGAGGTCGAGGGCCGCGAGCACGTCGACGCCGCCCGCGCGAAGGGCCACGGCGTGATCGGACTCACGCTGCACCTCGGCAGCTTCGAGATGTCGATGCGGCTCGCTCCCGCGATCGGGCTCCCGGTCACGGTGATCGGACGACCGCTCACGAACCGGCTGCTGCGCCGAGCCATGCTCGCGCAGCGCACGAGCACGGGCGCCGAGCTGCTCCTGCACCGGAACGTCGCGCCGCAGATGCTCCGCGCGCTGCACAAGGGGCGCGTGGTCACGGTGCTGAACGACCAGTACACGCGCCGCTCGAAGGGGGTCTTCGTGCCGTTCTTCGGCGTGCGGGTCTCGACCTCGCCCGGACCCGCGCTGATCGCGCTTCGCGCCGGCGCGCCGATCATCCCGGGGGCCTTCGTGCGGATCGGCCCCGATCGACACCGCATGGTGTTCAGGCCCGCGCTCGACGTTCCCGACACCGGCGACCGGCGGCGGGATGCGGAGCTCCTGACCGCGAGCGGCAACGCCGCGCTCGAGGCGTTCATCCGCGAGAGCCCCGAGCAGTGGATGTGGAGCCACCGCCGCTTCCGGCACAGCCCCGACCTGCCGACCGATCCGTACGAGGGGCTGTAGCGCCGTGACGTCGCTCCGGCTCGATCCGCTCCGGCGTCTCGCTCTGGCGCTCCTGCTCGCCGTCGCGCCGCTCGCCTCCGTGCTCGCGGCCGAGCGCCCGGTCGTGATCCTGCTCTCCTGGGACGGCGTGCGGCACGACTATCCGGAGCGGGCGCAGACGCGGGCGCTGGCGCGGATGCAGCGCGAGGGAGCGCGCGCCGAGCGGCTGATCCCGGTGTTCCCGTCGAGCACGTTTCCCAATCACGTTTCGCTGGCGACGGGAACCTACGTCGACCGCCACGGGATCATCGGCAATCGCTTCACCGACCGCGCCGGCCGCCGCTTCGACTACAGCAACGACGCGAGCTGGATCGAGGCCGAGCCGCTCTGGGTCGCGGCCGAACGGCAGGGCGTGCGCGCGGCGACGTTCTTCTGGGTCGGGTCCGAGACCGACTGGCGCGGGCGTGGAGCGAGCTACCGGATCACGCCCTTCGACGAATCGATCGGCGAGGCGGCCAAGGTCGATCAGATCCTCGCGTGGCTCGATCTGCCGCCCGAAGAGCGTCCGGGGCTGATCATGGCCTGGTGGCACGGCTGCGATCACCTGGGCCACGAGGAGGGACCCGACAGTCCCGGGATCGCCGCCCAGCTTCTCGCCCAGGACGCCGAGCTGCTGCGGCTGCTCGCAGGGCTCGATTCGCGCAAGGCATGGGATCACACCACCGTGATGGTCGCGAGCGATCACGGCATGACCGCGCTCGAGGCGCTGGCCGACGCGGACGCCCCGCTCGCGGCGAGCGGGATTCCGGCGCGCGTCGCGTCGGGCGGCGGAGACGCGCAGGTCTACCTGGGCGACGCCTCACAGAGCGATGCCGCGCTCGCCGCGCTCGCGCGGGTCGAGGGGATCCGCGCCTACCGCGCAGAGACCCTGCCGCTCTCGTACCGGAGTCACTTCCCCGGGCGCAGCGGCGATCTCACGCTCGTCGCGGAGCCGCCGCGGGTCTTCGCCCGGCCGACGTTCGGGCAGAAGGCGCTCGCGGCGCTTCGCCGCCTGCGCGGCGGATCACGCGGCGCGCACGGCTACGACCCCGAGCACCCCGACATGGGGGCGATCTTCTTCGCGCTCGGGCGCGGCGTTCCCGCGGGCGCGAAGCTCGGCGCGATCCGCGTGATCGACGTCGCGCCGACCGCGGCCGCGCTGCTCGGCATCGGGCCCCCGGAGCAGTCCGAGGGCCGAGCGCTGTTTCAGACCGACTCGAACAGCGACGCGAAGCCCTGACCGCCGCCGATGCACATCGTGACGATCCCGTAGCGCTTCTTGCGCCGGCGCAGCTCGCGGAGCAGGGTGCCGGTGAGTCGCGACCCCGTCATTCCGAACGGGTGACCGATCGAGATCGCTCCGCCGTTCACGTTCAGCTTCTCGTCGGGAATCCCGAGCACGCGCTGCACGCGAAGCACCTGTGACGCGAACGCCTCGTTGAGCTCGATCAGGTCGATGTCGTCCAGGCTCATGCCGAGGCGCTTCAGAAGCTTCGGCACCGCGTAGATCGGGCCGATGCCCATCTCGTCGGGCTCGCAGCCGGCGACCGCGGAGCCGCGGTAGATCCCGATCGGCTCGATGCCCAGGGCGTTTGCGCGCCCGGAGGACATCAGCAGCGTCGCCGACGCACCGTCGGAGAGCTGGCTGGCGTTTCCCGCCGTGACCGTACCGCCCTCGGGCTTGAACGCGGGCGGCAGCTTGCGCAGGCCCTCGATGGTCGTGTCGGGGCGGTTGCACTCGTCCTTGTCGACGACGCAGTCCTCCTCGCGCGGCTCCTCGCCCTTCTTCTGCACCAGCCGGCGCGTCTTCATGGGCACGATCTCGTCGTCGAAGTAGCCGAGCTCCTGGCCGCGGGCGGTGCGCTGCTGGCTCATCAGCGCGTACTTGTCCTGGTCCTCGCGCGAGACCTTGTAGCGCTCGGCGACGACCTCGGCGGTGGCGCCCATCGCCATGTACAGCCCGGGCGCCTTCTTGATCGCGACCGGATTCACCAGGCGCTTCGTGTTCTGGGTTCCGTCCTGGATCATCGTGATCGTCTCGACGCCTGCGCCGATCGCGACGTCCACGCCCTCGTGGATGATCTGGTGCGCGGCCATCATGATCGCCTGCGAGCCGGACGAGCAGAAGCGGTTCACGGTGGTCGCCGCGACCGAGGTCGGCAGCCCCGCCACGATCGTCGCGATCCTCGCGACGTTCATGCCCTGCGCCCCCTCGGGGATGCCGCAGCCGGCGACGACGTCGCCGACCTCCGCCTTGTCCACGTTCTTGTTGCGCACGAAGAGCTGCGACAGGCAGTGCGCGAGCTGATCGTCCGGACGCGTCAGGTTGAACGAGCCGCGGTGCGCCTTGGCGAGGGCGGTGCGGACGCTGTCGACGATCACGGCTTCACGAGACATGGGCAGTCCTCCGGCTATCAGGGAATCGAACGCGAGCCATCATACTAGACTGGGCAGGCAGGCGCGACGCGAGCGCAAGGAGGGCCTCGATGACCCCGATCCAGCGACTCCTGGGGCGTGCATTCATCGGCGCGCATCTCGCGCTCTACCGGGCGACGGGCGGCTGGATCGGCGGGACGATGGGGAGCCTGCGCGTGCTCCTGCTCACCACGACCGGGCGGAGATCCGGGCAGCCGCGCACGGTGCCGCTGGTGTACTTCGAGGACGGCGATCGGCTCGTGGTCATCGGCTCGAAGGGCGGCGATCCCCGCGACCCTCTCTGGTGGGAGAACCTGAAGGCCACGCCGCTCGCACAGGTGCAGGTCGGCTCACGGATCCGAAGCGTTCGCGCGCGCCTCGCGTCGCCCGCCGAGCGCGAGCGGCTCTGGCCGCGGATCAAGCAGGAGAACGCCTTCTACGCCGGCTACGAGCGCAAGACGAGCCGCGAGATCCCGGTCGTGCTTCTGTCGGACGAGCCGGCCCGGTCGTAGGGCGCGCCTCAGAGGCCGGTGCGCAGGTAGTTCCGCTGGTAGCAGAGCGGCCGGAAGCCGAGCGCCGCGTACATCTGCTTCGGCGTGTCGTCGAGGCGCGCGCCGATCAGGACCGGGCCCGCGCCGCGTGAGCGCGCATCCTCGACACAGGCGTGGATCAGCGCGGTCGCGATCCCGCGGCCGCGCAGGTTCGCGCGCGTGAACAGGTCCTCGACCTTTCCCACGCCGTTCTCGCCGGGGAAGGAGGAGAAGAACGCGCCGTCGGCTCCGTCGGCGCGCGCCAGGAAGTAGCGCACGGCGGGCGCCTTCATGCGCTTGGTGGCGACGAGCTGCTCCGTGATCGAGCGCGGCCACGGCTCGTGGAAGCCCTTGACCGCCTCCTCCTGGTGGTCGAGCCAACACAGCTCGGTTAGGGAGTCCCAGTCGGCGTCGGATTCCACGGCGCGGAGCTCGATGGCCGGCGGGCGCGCGCGCAGCGGTCCCTCGAGCACGAGCACGACCTGATCCTCGGCCTCGTAGCCGTCGAGATGCAGCCGAGCCTCGAAGGGCAGGGGGGTCTCGGGATCCCAGAGGAAGTGCCGGTGGCCGAGGCCCGCGAAGACGCGGTCCGCGGTCTCGAGCAGCGCGTCGATCTCGTCCGGGGACTCCGCGCGAACGCCAGCTGCGAAGTTCGCGTCGTAGATCTGCGGCGTCCGAGGCTGGCGCACGAAGCGTGCCCCGCTGGCCTCGATCGACTCGTGGCCGAGCGCGAGCCAGCGCTCGAGCGTCTGGTACGCGCGCGTGACGAGCTCCGACATTCCGATCAGCCTAACGCAGAGCCGAACGGTTATTCTCCCGCCTCGAGCCAGGGAGACGCCGAGATGCCGCACGCGATGGGAGCCCGACGGCCGCTGGGCCTCTCGTTCTGGCCGCTGCCCGAAGACGACCCGAAGGTCGCGATCCGCCGCGAGGACGTGCGGATCGTGACGCCCGACGGCGCGCTGGTGCGCGGCATCGTCTGGACGCCGCCGCTGGGGCAGCCGTGGAAGACCGCGGTCGTGCTCTCGCACCCGCGCGGCGATTTCTCGGTGCACTACGCCTGCCCGCTGCTCGCGGCCGCGGGCTACGCCGTGCTCGGCTTCGCGACCCGCTACATCAACAACGACATGGACTGCCTGCACGAGAGCTGCACGATCGACGTCGAGGCGGCCGTCGCCGAGATGCGCCGGCGCGGCGCGCAGGCGGTGGTGCTGCTCGGCAACAGCGGCGGCGGCTCGCTGATGGCGCTCGCGCACGTGGAGAAGCAGGTCGGCGACGGCTGGATCGCGATCGCCGCTCATCCGGGCGAGGGCGTGTTCATGAACCAGGTGATCGATCCGTCGGTCGCCGACGAGAACGATCCGGAATCGGTGATCGCCGAGCTCGACATGTACGACCCGGACAACGGCTGGCGTCCCTGGCCCGAGCCCTGCCGATACGATCGCGGCTGGCTCTCGCGCTACCGCGCGGCGCAGATCGCGCGCGTCGCGCGGATCGACGCGATCGCGAGGAGCGCGATCGCGGACGCCGAGCAGGCGGCGCGGGTCTGCAAGCCGATCGAAAAGCGCGAAGACCCGAAGGCGTGGCGCTACTGGCGACAGCGCGCGGTGCACGCGAAGCACCTGGTCATCTACCGCACGCTCGCCGATCCGGCGTACCTCGATCTCACGATCGACCCCGACGACCGGCCGATGGGCTCGCTCTTCGCGTTCCCCGACCCGTTCGACGGCAACTACGGTCGCTTCGGGCTCGGCCGCGTGATGACTGCGCGCGGCTGGCTCTCGACCTGGTCGGGCCTCTCGTCGCACGCGAAGCTCGAGGACACGATGCCGCGCGTGAAGGTGCCCGCGCTGATCCTCCACCCGACTGCCGACACGGAGATCCGCCTCTCACAGGCGCGCGCGATCCGCGCCGCGTGCGGCTCGCCCGACGTCGAGTACCACGAGCTCGCGGGCGCGCCGCACTACTTGGAAGGGCGCCGGCCAGAGGCGATGGAGCTCACGGCTTCCTGGCTGCGCGCGCGGTTTCCGTGAGCGAGCCCGGCAGCGAGAAGCTCTCGCTCGGCGTGAAGCTCGTCTACGGAGCGCCGAGCTTCGCGGGCGCGGCGATGGCGATTCCCGTCGCCGTGCACATGCCGAAGTTCTACACCGACGAGGTGCTGGTGCCGCTGGGCTGGGTGGCCCTGGCGATGGCGCTCGCGCGCGTGCTCGACGCGATCCTCGACCCGTTCGTGGGCTGGATGAGCGACCACACGCATTCGCGTTGGGGACGCCGCCGCCCCTGGATCGCGGTCGCGGCGCCGCTCGCGGCGCTCGCGTTCGTGGCGCTCTTCACGCCGCCCGCGTCGCTCGATTCGACCGAGGCCGCGGTCTGGTTCGGCACGGCGCTCATGCTCTTCTTCACGCTGCAGATGATCTACGGCCTGCCCCACGGGGCGCTCGGGCCGGAGCTCACGCTCGACTACCACGAGCGCTCGACGCTGTTCTCGGTGCGCGAGGGCTTCGCGCTGATCGGGACGATTCTGGCCGCGGTCGCGCCCTCGCTGCTGCACGAGGTCTTCGGCGATCCGCGTCGCGAGTTCGCGCTGATGGCGATCGCCTACGCCGCGCTGATGATCGCGCTCTACTGGCTTCTGGTCGGCGTGATCCGCGAGCGGCCGGATTTCGCGCGGCGCGAGTCGAATCCGCTCGTGCCCGGCGTGCGCCGCGCGCTGCGCAACCGGCCGTTCTTCATCCTCTTCGCCTGCTACATCGTTTCGAGCATCCCGGGCGCGATCCCCGGCCTCTTGATGCCGTACTTCAACGAGTACGTGATCCAGCCCGAGCACCCGGAGCGCTGGCTCGGCGTGTTCCTGCTGACGTACTTCGGCTCGGGCCTGCTCTGCCTGCCTCTCTGGCTCGTGGCCGCGCGGCGCTTCGGAAAGCTGAACGCGTGGCTCGCGAGCTTCGTCATGGGCATCACCGGCGGGTCGGCGATGTTCTTCCTGGGAAAAGGCGACACGGTCGGTCTGCTGTTCCTGATCGCGTGGTCGGGCTCGGCCTTCGGCGCGGGGATGTTCCTGCCGCCCGCGATCCAGGCCGACGTCACCGACTACGACGAGCTCCACACCGGAAAGCGTCGCGAGGCGCAGTACCTCGCGTTCTGGGGCCTGGTGCCGAAGTTCATCGTGATCCCGAGCGCGTCGGTGCCGCTCTCGGTGCTCGCCTGGCTCGGCTACACCCCGAACCAGCCGCAGACGCCCGAGGTGATCCTGGCGATCAAGGCGATCTTCGCGCTCACGCCGGCGGTCTTCTCCGCGGCCGCGTTCTTCATCGCCTGGCGCTTCCCGATCAGCGAGGAGGTGCACCGCCAGATCCTGCTCGGCGTGCAGGCGCACCGGCGCGGCGAGCCGGCGCTCGATCCGCTCACGAACCAACTCGTGATGCCGCCCGGTGAGAAGCGCGTGGACGAGCGCACCGGATGGTTCCTCGACAACTTCTCGCGCGGCGAGCTGCTGCGCGTGCTGCGCCACGGCCCGCAGCGCGCGCTCGCCGACGTCCTTCGCGTCGCGCTCGCGTCGCTTGCGCTCTCGGTCGGGGTCGCGGTCTGGGTGGTCTACGACCTCGCCGCCACCAGCGGCAATCCCGGCCCGTTCGCCGTGCTCGCGATCGTGACCGCCGGATTCTCGTTCACCGCGTTCGCCTTCCACCTGATGCGCGTCGCGCCCGCGCTGCGGCTGCGCAAGGCCGCGGTCCCGGCCGAGACTCTTCGCGCGCACCTCGGCGATGCGAACGGTTCGGGCGTGGTCGCCGCGTCCATGGGATGAACGGGCGCATCGTCGCCGCGCGCGGCCTGCGCGGATTCGCCGACGGGTTCGTGAGCGTCGTGCTGCCGAGCTACCTGGCGCTGCTCGGCTTCTCGGCGCTCGAGATCGGCGCGCTCGCGACCAGCGCGCTGCTCGGGAGCGCGCTGCTCACGCTCGGCGTCGGTCTGTTCGGGAGCCGCTTCACGTCCCGTCAGGTGCTGCTCGGCGCCTGCGCGCTGATGATCGCGACGGGGATCGGCTTCGCGAGCGCGGAGTCGCTCGCGCTGCTGGTCGCGATCGCGTTCGTCGGCACGCTGAACCCGACGGCCGGCGACGTGTCGGTGTTCCTGCCGACCGAGCAGGCGCTGCTCGGCCGCGAGAGCGACACCCGCGCGCGCACCGCGCTGTTCGCGCGCTACAACCTGGCCGGCGCGCTGCTCGGCGCGCTCGGCGGTCTCGCGACCGGGCTGCCGGAGCTCGCCGTCGCTCGTCTCGGCGTTCCGCTCCAGTCGGCGCTGCGCTCGGTCTTCGCGCTCTACGCGCTCTGCGGGCTCGTGACCCTGGCGCTCTACACGGGATTGCGTGGCCCGCTCGCGGAGGCGCCGCGGGCCTCGTCTCGCTCGCCGCTGCTGCGCTCGCGGCGCATCGTGCTGCGACTCACGGCGCTGTTCAGCCTGGACTCGTTCGGCGGCGGCTTCGCGGTGCAGTCGCTGCTCGCGCTCTGGCTGTTCCGACGCTTCGGGCTCTCGCTCGCCGAGGCGGGCGCGTTCTTCGCCGTGGCGGGCACGCTGTCCGCCTTCTCGCAGCTCGCGTCCGCGTGGCTCTCGGCGCGGATCGGCCTGATCGAGACGATGGTCTTCACGCACGTCCCCGCGAACCTGTTCCTGATCGCGGCCGCGTTCATGCCCAGCGCTCCGCTTGCGCTGACCTTCCTGTTGCTGCGCTCGGCGCTCTCGCAGATGGACGTGGCGGCGCGGCAGTCCTACGTGATGGCCGTGGTCCCGCCCGAGGAGCGCGCGGCGGCGGCGAGCGTCACCAACGTTCCGCGCAGCCTCGCGTCCGCGATCGCTCCGCTGCTGGCCGGCGCGCTGCTCGAGCTCTCGTCGTTCGGCTGGCCGCTGGTGCTCGCGGGCGCCGCGAAGCTCGTCTACGACGGGCTCCTGCTCTGGCAGTTCCGCGCCGTGCCGCCGCGGCCTACTTGAGCCGCGGGTCCGAGGTCTCGCTGAGCACGAGCTCGGGGTGGCGCGCGACGGCGCGCTCGACGTGCCAGGGGCTCTCGGCCAGGAGCACCGGCTTTCCGTCCCGATCGCTGACGAGCTTCATGCTCTCCGAGTAGCGCAGCAGATCCGCGGCGACCGCGCCGTGGATCCAGCGCGCGACCTTGTAGGGGAGCGGCGCGAGCCGAAGCTCCACGCCGTACTCGGACGCGAGCCGCGCCACGATCACGTCGAACTGCAGCGGGCCGACCACGCCGAGGATCTGCGCCGCGGTTCCCGCGCCGGCGTCGCTGAAGAGCTGCACCGCGCCCTCCTGCGCGAGCTGCTCGAGCCCCTTCGCGAGCGCCTTGCGCCGCTCCACGCCCGCGAGCTCGACACGCCGGAAGTGCTCGGGCGAGAAGATCGGAATCCCCGCGTACTCCACGCCCGCGCGCTCCGCGAGCGTGTCGCCGATCCGGAACAGGCCGGGATCGAACAGGCCGACCACGTCGCCGGCGAAAGCCTCCTCGACCTCCTCGCGGCCCTGGCCCATGAGCAGCGTCGAGTTCGCGAGCCGCACCGGCTTTCCGGTCCGCGCCAGGATCGCCGTCGCGCCGCGCTCGAAGCGCCCCGAGCAGATGCGCAGGAACGCGACGCGATCGCGGTGGTCGGGGTCCATGTTCGCCTGGATCTTGAACACGAAGCCCGAGAAGCCGTCCTCGATCGGATCGATCACGCCCGCGCTCGACTCGCGCGGGCCGGGGCAGGGCGCGAGCTCGAGGAAGCGCTCCAGGAACGGCAGCACGCCGAAGTTCGTGAGCGCGCTGCCGAAGAACATCGGCGTCTGCGCCTGCGCGCGCACCGCGTCGGCGGCGAAGACGGCGCCCGCGCCGTCGAGGAGCGCGAGCGCGTCGCGAACGGCGGCTTCCTCGGGCGGTCCGGCGACCTCGCGCTGCTCGACCTTCTGCGTGCCGTGCTTGCCGCCCGCGAAGTAGAGCGAGCGCGCGCCGATCCGGTCGTAGACGCCGCGGAACTCGTGGCCCGCGCCGATCGGCCAGTTCACCGGCACCGCGTCGATGCCGAGCACCTCTTCGATCTCGCCCATCAGGTCGAGCGGGTCGCGGCCCTGCCGGTCCATCTTGTTCACGAACGTGAAGATCGGGATGTGCCGCAGCCGGCAGACCTCGAAGAGCTTGCGCGTCTGCGCCTCGACGCCCTTCGCGGCGTCGATCAGCATCACCGCCGCGTCGGCCGCCATCACGGTGCGGTAGGTGTCCTCGCTGAAGTCCTTGTGGCCGGGCGTGTCGAGGATGTTGACGCGGTAGCCCTCCCAGTCGAAGTGCATCACCGAGCTCGAGACCGAGATGCCGCGCTGCTTCTCGAGCTCCAGCCAGTCGCTGGTCGCGTGGCGCGCGGCGCGCTGGGCGCGCACCGCGCCCGCCTCTCGAAGCGCGCCTCCGAAGAGCAGCAGCTTCTCGGTCAGCGTGGTCTTGCCGGCGTCCGGGTGCGAGATGATCGCGAACGTGCGGCGGCGCTCGACTTCGCTGCGAATCCGCCGCGGGCTGGCTTCCATGCGGCGTGTTTCTAACCGAAACCCCCGGATCATCAAGGTCTTTCCCGGGGGCGCCGATCGGAACGGACGCGGCGTTCCGGTCGCGAAGGACGGCAGATGTCGGCGATCTCGCGCTGGGTGCGCGGCGGGCTCGGGCTGGTCGACCGCGTCGTCCCTGCGTCGCTCCACCATGCGGACCCGATCGAGCGCCGGCGTGCGCGAATGGTCGTCTTCAACACCAGCGTCTTCCTCGCCTATGGGGTGTTCCAAGGCGCGATGGAGATCGCGGTGGAGTCGCGGGAGCGCGCGATCTTCACCATCGGCCTGCTGGTGGTCGCGAGCGCCTTCGGGCTGGGCGCGATCGTCTGGCTGCGCCGGCGCGCGGACAGCCACGCCGCGGCCTGGACCGCCATGATCACGCTCTTCTGTGTGATCACCGCGATCACCTACACCAAAGGCGGACAGCACGCGCCCGGGCTGCCCTGGTTCGTGGTCCTGCCCGTGGTGGCGCGCGCGCTGATCGGCAGCCGCGCCGCGCTGATCTTCGCGGCGGCATCACTGATCGTGGTGCTGGGCTTCGTGCTGCTCTCGACCTACGGGCTGCCGGTTCCGCCCGCGCCGACCGGCGCGGCGCTGGTCGTGAAGCAGATCGTCGCGATCTGCGCGGCCACGATCCTGTGCTCGGGCCTGGTGTACATGAACGGGGTCGTCGAGCAGGAGGCGCAGGCGGCGCTGGTCGCGACGCGGGACGCCGCGACCCAGGCGAGCCGCGCGAAGAGCGTGTTCGTGGCGAACGTGTCGCACGAGATCCGCACGCCGATGACCGCGATCCTCGGCTACACCGACGTGCTCGCCGAGCCGGGCCTGGGCGAGGCCGAGCGCGCCGAGGCGATCGAGACCCTGCGCCGGAATGGCCGCCAGCTCCTGGCGCTGATCAACGACATGCTCGACCTGTCGAAGATCGAGGCCGGCGCGCTGGAGCTGCGCAAGCGCGAGGTCTCGCCGACCGCGCTGGTGCGCCAAGTGGTGGCGCTGCTCCGCGATCGCTCGCGCGTGCGGGGGAACCCGCTCGACGCGGAGTTCGCGCAGGACCTGCCGCAGGCCATCTGGACCGATCCGGTCCGGCTGCAGCAGATCCTGGTGAACCTGATCGGGAACGCGATCAAGTTCACCGAGCAGGGTGGCATACGCGTTTCCGTGTCGCTCGAGCCGGGCCCGCCCGCGCCGCGGATCCGCTTCGACGTGATCGACTCGGGCATCGGCATCGCGGACGCCGACCGCGCGCGAATCTTCGAGCCGTTCTCGCAGGTCGACGCCAGCGAGGCGCGGCGCTACGGGGGCACGGGGCTGGGGCTTGCGATCTCGCTGCGGCTCGCGCGCAGCCTGGGCGGAGACCTGACCGTAGCGAGCGCCCAGGGTGTGGGCTCGACGTTCAGCCTGGTCCTTCCCATCGGCGCTCCGAGCGAGGCGGAGCGCGAAGCGGGCGCGGGCGCGCTCGCGCGTCCCGAGACGGGCGACGCGCCGGCGGCTTCGCTCGGACCGCTTCCGGTGCTCCGCGGCCGCGTGCTCGTGGCCGAGGACGGCCCGGACAACCAGCGCCTGATCGCGCGGCTTCTCGGCCGCGCCGGGCTCGAGGTCGAGATCGCCGCCGACGGCCGGCGGGCGCTGGAGCGCGCACTCGAAGCGGAGCGCAGCGGCGCGCCCTTCGACGCGGTGCTGATGGACATGCAGATGCCCGAGCTCGACGGCTACGCCGCGACGCGCGCGCTGCGCGACGGCGGTTACGCGCGGCCGATCATCGCGCTCTCCGCGCACGCGATGCGCGAGGACCGCGAGCGCTGCCTCGAGGTCGGCTGCGACGCGTTCGCGCCCAAACCGATCGACCGGCGCGCGCTGCTCGAGCTGCTCGCGGAGCAGCTGTCCAAACCCGTATCCTCGCCGTCCGACTAGAGCGGGGGGGCAGGGCGCATGCGTCTATCGGGCAAGGTCGCGCTGATCACGGGCGCGGGAAGCGGCATCGGCCGCGAGACCGCGAAGCTCTTCGCGAGCGAGGGCGCGAGCGTCGTGATCGCCGACCTCGACGCGGATGCGGGCGAGCGCGTGGCGAGCGAGGTGCGGGACTCCGGCGGCCGGGCGCACTTCGCGCGCGCCGACGTCTCCAAGCCCGACGACGCGCGCGGGATGGTCGCGGCGGCCGAGCGCGAGTTCGGCCGGCTCGACGTGCTGATGAACAACGCCGGCATCTCGCACATCGACGACAACGGCGCGGTCGACACCGAGGAGTCGGTCTGGGACCTGACCATGCGCGTCAACCTGAAGGGGCCGTTCCTCGGCTGCAAGTTCGGCATTCCCGCGCTGCGCCGCGCGGGCGGCGGCTCGATCATCAACGTCGCGTCGTTCGTCGCGGTGCTCGGCGCGGCCACGCCGCAGCTCGCCTACACTGCGAGCAAGGGCGGGGTGCTCGCGATGTCGCGCGAGCTCGCCGTGATCCACGCGCGCGAGAAGATCCGCGTGAACGCGCTCTGCCCGGGGCCGCTGCGCACGGAGCTCTTGATGAAGTACCTGGACACGGAAGAAAAACGCCAGCGCCGGCTCGTGCACGTGCCGATGGGCCGTTTCGGCGAGGCCGAGGAGATCGCGCGCGCGGCGCTCTGGCTGGCGAGCGACGAGTCCTCGTTCACCACCGGCGCGACCTTCCTGGTCGACGGCGGGATCACCGCCGCGTACGTGACGCCGAGCTAGCGACGTCTGGCTAGTACCGAACGACACCTGGGCGGTTCGCGTAGCCCAGGAACGCGATGCGCCGGAAGCCGAGCTCCATGTCGTCGGCCAGGGTCCGCACGGTGTGCGCGTCGGCGATCTCGAACTCGGGGAGCTTCGACAGGTTCTCGCGCAGCGCGTCCTCGATCGGCGCGCGCAGCTCGACCTCGATCTCGTGCGGCGCGGGCTGGTCGCGGTACACGGGAAGCTCGCCGGCCCGCGCCCGCTCGACCGCGCGCCGCGCGCCGGCGCGGATCAGCGCGGCCGTGCGCGCGGGCGGGATCACGTCGGCGGCCGCGTTCGAGAGCGCGCGCTTCACCTCGACGCGCTCGACCCACGGCGCGCGCTTGGAGAGCTCCGCGATCAGCACCTGGTCGCCGCTGGCCAGCCCCACCGGCACGCCGAGCTCGCCCGCGCGGATCGTCATGATCTCGGACTCGCCCACCGCAGCTCCGGCCACGCGCACGCTCTTGAAGCGCTCGTACGAGACCGTGTGCGCCATGATCCCCGGAAACGATCCCGCGCGCGCGTGGTGGCCGACGAAGAGCGCCACGCCCACGGACGAATCGAGCCCCGCCATGGTGGTCGCGCCGGGCCGGCCCGGGCCGCGGATCACGCGGCCGCGCGGGTCGATCTCGTCGAGCACCAGGTCGCAGAGCTCCTCGACGCCGTGGTTCTCCTCGACCACGACCTCGGTCGCGCCGCCGTCGAACGCGCCCGCGATCGCCGCGCTGGCGTCCTGCGTCATCAGCCGGCGGTTGCGCTGGAAGTCCATCCCGGTCGAGATCACGTCGGCCCAGCGCACCAGGCCCGAGATGCCCTCCATGTCGACCGAGATCCAGACCCTCACGGCTTGTAGGCGACGCAGTCGATCTCGACGAACGCGCCGAGCGCCAGCGCCGAGCAGCCGACGGTGATTCGCGCCGGCGGATCGCTGGGGAAGAACTCGCGGTAGGCCTCGTTCATCTCGGCGAAGCGCGCCATGTCGGTGACGAAGACGTTCACCTTCACCACGTCCGAAAGGTCCGCGCCCGCGCCGCGCAGGATCGCTCGGATGTTCTCGAGCGTCTGGCGCGTCTCGGCCTTCGCGCCGCCGGCCACGAGCTCGAACGAGCCGGCCTTCGTGCCGAGCGTGCCAGAGACGAAGATGAAGCCGCCGGCGCGCGTGGCGTGCGAGAAGGCGGGAAGCTTGCCGAGCTCGGGAACGTCGATCTTGCGGATGTCCGTCATGGGAGCGCGATGATACCATCGCGCGCATGAAGCTCGGCGGCGTCCACCACGTGTCGATCAACGTCCACGACGCGGATCTGGTCGGGCGCTTCTACACCGACGTGCTCGGGCTCGAGACTCTCCCGCGCCCGGACTTCCCGTTCAAGGGCCTGTGGCTGCGCGCGGGCGGCCAGCAGATCCACCTGATCGAGGTCGCCGGTCACGTGGCTCCCGAGGGCCAGCACTTCGCGTTCGAAGTCGACGACATCGAGTCGATCTGCGCCGCGCTCGCCGCTCGCGGCGTCACGGTGAGCCCGCCGCGGACCCTCCCCGGAGCAGGGCGCCAGGCGTTCTTCCGCGACCCGTCGGGAAACCTGATCGAGCTGAACCAGCCGGGTCCGGGCGCGTGAGCCAAGGCGACGAAGCGGCGGCCGGCGCGGCCCGAAAGCTCCGCGACCTGTCCGCGCTGCGCCTGCGAATCGCGCTCTGGCTCACGGCCGCGGTCATGGTCGCGTACTTCGGCTTCATCCTGCTGGTCGCGTTCGACAAGCCGCGGCTGGCCGGGCTCGTCGCGCCCGGGCTCTCACTCGGCATCCTGCTCGGGGCGCTCGTGATCGTGCTGTCGTGGCTCTCGACCTGGCTCTACGTGCGCTGGATGAACCGCAACTACGACGGCGCGCTCTCGCGGCTGCGGGGCTAGCGTGGAGACTCGGATCGGCGAGCCGAACGCGGTCGCGATGGGCTTCTTCTTCGCGTTCATCGCCATCACGCTCGGCATCACGTACTGGGCCGCGCGGCGCACCAAGACCACCGAGCAGTTCTACGTGGCCGGGCGCAGCGTCAGCGCCGGGCAGAACGGCTTCGCGCTCGCGGGCGACTACATGAGCGCGGCTTCGTTCCTGGGCATCGCGGGGCTGGTCTCGACGTCGGGCTTCGACGGGCTGATCTACTCGACCGGCTGGCTGGTCGGCTGGCCGATCGTGCTGTTCCTGATCGCGGAGCCGCTGCGAAACCTGGGCCGCTACACCTTCGCCGACGTGCTGGCGCTGCGCTTCCGCCAGACGCCGATCCGGATCGGCGCCGCGATCGGGACGCTCTCGACCGTGGTCTTCTACCTGATCGCGCAGATGGTCGGCGCGGGCTCGCTGATCCGGCTGCTCTTCGGCATTTCGTACGAGACCGCGGTGATCCTGGTCGGTGTCGCCATGCTCGCGTACGTGCTCTTCGGCGGCATGATCGCGACCACCTGGGTGCAGATCGTGAAGGCGGTGCTGCTGCTCCTGGGCGCGAGCCTGCTCGCGGTCCTGGTGCTGGCGCGCTTCCAGATGAACCCGCTCGCGCTCTTCGCCGCCGCGGCCGAGCGCTACGGCGAGGCGGTGCTCGCGCCGGGAAAGCTCGTCTCGAACCCGTGGGACGCGATCTCGCTCGGCATGGCGCTGATGTTCGGCACCGCGGGCCTGCCGCACATCCTGATGCGCTTCTACACCGTCCCCGACGCGCGCGCGGCGCGCACCAGCGTGTTCTACGCGACCGGACTGATCGGCTTCTTCTACCTGATGACCTTCGTGCTCGGCTTCGGCGCCATGGTGCTGGTCGGGCCCGACGCGATCCGCGCCGTCGACGCGGGCGGGAACATGGCAGCGCCGCTTCTGGCCGAGCTGCTGGGCGGCACGCCGTTCCTCGGCTTCATCTCGGCGGTCGCGTTCGCGACCATCCTCGCGGTGGTGGCCGGGCTCACGCTCTCGGGCGCGGCCGCGCTCTCGCACGACCTGTGGGTGAGCGTCGTGCGCGCGGGCCACGCCGATTCGCGCGAGCAGCTCTTCGTGGCGCGCGTCTCGACCATCCTGCTCGGCCTGCTCGCCATCGCGCTCGGCATCACGTTCAAGGGCCAGAACGTGGCGTTCATGGTCTCGCTCGCGTTCGCGATCGCGGCCAGCGCGAACTTCCCGGCCCTTCTGCTCTCGATCTTCTGGGGCGGGCTCAGCACCGCGGGCGCGGTTTCGAGCATGGTGGTGGGGGCGCTATCGACGGCGCTGCTGATCTGGCTCTCGCCGACGGTGCAGGTCGACATCCTGCACGCGGAGTCGGCTTGGTTCCCGCTGAAGAACCCGGCGCTGGTCACGATCCCTCTGTCGTTCCTGACCGCGATCGCCGTCTCGCTCCTCGGCGCGCGGGAATCGGAGACCGCCGCGCGCTTCGCCGAGGTCGAGC
>VGRW01000025.1 GCA_016875225.1 Deltaproteobacteria bacterium | reverse complement strand
CCCCCCGCGGCACGCGCGCGACCGGGTCGGACTGCTGGCCGCAGGCTCGCTGTACCGGGAGCTCGAGAGCGCGCTCGCTCTGCTCGGGCTCGACGAGCCGGAGCGCGCGCGGCTCGGGCTTCGTTTGCAGAAGATCGACCTGGTCTGGCCGCTCGAAGCGGAGCGCGTGCGCGAGTTCGCCTCCGGCCTCGAGGCGATCGCCGTCGTCGACTCGCGCCGCGGCGGACTCGAGGAGCAGGTTCGCGCCGCGCTCTACGACGGGCCGACGCGCGCTCGAGTGCTGGGAAGCCGCGACGAGCGCGGCGCGCCCTGGCTCGCGCGGCGCCACGAGATCAGCGGCGGCACGCTCGCGCAGGATCTCGCTCCGTGGCTCGCTTCGCGGCTGGGCGAGCCGGCGCTGGCCGCCCGGATCGCGCCGCTCGAGGCTGCGCTATTGCGTGCGGAGTCGGGGGCCGAGCCGTCGCGCGCGCCGCACTTCTGCAGCGGCTGTCCGCACGCGGCGTCCACGCGGCTTCCCGAGGGGTCGCTCGCGGGCGGCGGGATCGGCTGCCACACGATGGCGCTGTTGATGCCCGAGCGCGAGGTGAAGCTGGTCGGCGCGATGGGCGCCGAGGGCTCGCACTGGATCGGGCTCTCGCCCTACACCGAGTCGAGACACCTGTTCCAGAACCTCGGCGACGGCACCTACTTCCACTCCGGCCGGCTCGCGGTGCGCGCCTGCGTCGAGGCCGGCGTGTCGATCACCTATAAGCTGCTCTGGAACGGCGTCGTCGCGATGACCGGCGGCCAGGACGCGGTCGGCGCGAAGCCGCTCGCGGCGCTGGCGCGCGACCTGCTCTCCGACGGCGTGCGCCGGATCGTGGCGATGAGCAACGACGCCGAGCTCGTCGCGCTCGCCGGGTACGAGCCGCGTGTCCGCGTCGTCGAGCGCGGCGGCTGGGACGCCGCGATGCGCGAGCTGCGCGAGCAGCCGGGCACGAGCGTGATGATCTGGGACGAGCCGTGCGCGAACCAGAAGCAGCGGCTGGAGCGCCGCGGCGTGCTCGCGCGCTCGCGCGAGCGGATCGTGATCGACGAGGACGTCTGCGAGGGCTGCGGCGACTGCGGCCTGAAGTCGGCCTGCGTCTCGCTCCGGCCCGTGGCGACCGCGCTCGGCCGCAAGACGCGAATCCACGCCAGCTCCTGCAGCGACGACCGCTCCTGCCTCGACGGCGACTGCCCGGCGTTCCTCGGCGTCGAAGCGCCGGTCGCGGAGCCGGTCCGATTCGAGTCGCTCACGAGCGCGGAGCTTCCCGACCCTCCGCCCACGGAGTGGGACGGGAATCGCTTCGAGCTGCAGCTCGTCGGGATCGGAAGCACCGGCGTGGTCACGATCGACGCGCTGCTCGTGCGCGCCGCCGAGCACGACGGGCTGTACGCGATGCACCTCGACCAGACCGGGCTCGCGCAGCGCGGCGGAAAGGTGGTCTCGCACTGCGTGCTCTCGCGCGCGCCGCTCTCCGGCAGCCCGCGAATCGAGCCGGGGCGCGCGGACGTGCTGCTCGCCTTCGACCCGCTCGGCGCTTCCGACCGCGAATCGCTGCGCGCGCTCGACCCGGCGCGAACTCGCGCGCTGGTCCACGATCTCTACGTTCCGACCGGCGCGGACGTCAGCACGCCCGGCTTCGAGCCGCCGTCCTCGAGCGAGCTCTCCGGGCCGCTCCGCGCCGCGACGCGAACGCTGGAGCGGGTGCCGGCCGAGCTTCTCGCCGAAGCCGCGCTCGGGCAGGCGCTGGCCGCGAACCTGCTGCTGCTCGGCTTCGCCTGGCAGCGCGGTCTGGTGCCGGTGTCGCGCGCTGCGCTCGAGCGCGCGATTCGCGAGAACGGCGTGGCCGTCGCGGCGAACCTGCGCGCGCTCGAGCTGGGCCGCGCGGTGGCCTGCGACGCGGCGCTCGCGGCGAAGCTTCTCGACGACGCGACTCCGCCCGCGATCGGCGACGGCACGAGGATCGCGGCCGCATCTAGCGCGCTCGGGCGAAGCTGGAGCGATCTGCACGAGGCGCTGAACCGCTTCGAGCACGCCAAGGACTGCGATCGCGTCACGAACCGGATCGCGGCGCTGGCGCTGGATCTGGTCGACTATCAGAGCACGCGGCTCGCCGCGCGCTTCTGCGCGCGGATCGCGCGGCTGGCAGAGATCGAGGCTTCGCTCGATCCGGACGGCCCTGCGCTCACCGAGGCCGCGGCGATCGAGCTCTACCGCTTCCTCGCCTACAAGGACGAGTACGAGGTCGCGCGGCTCTTGCTTCGCGGTCCGCACCGACGCTGGCTCCGCCGCCACTCCGCGCGCGAGCCGCGCATCCGCTACCACCTGCAGCCGCCGCTGCTGCGCAGTCTCGGGCTCACGAGGAAGCTCGCGTTCGGGCCGTGGATCGAGCCGCTCTTCGCGGCGCTGATCCGCGCGCGCGGACTGCGCGGGACGGCGCTCGATCCGTTCGGCTGGACGCGCGCGCGCAGGCTGGAGCGCGAGCTCGCCGGCTGGCTCGAAGGCGTGCTCGACGAGCTCGGCGCACGGCTGAGCGCCGAGAACCGAGCCGAAGCGCTCGAGATCGTGAAGCTCGCCGCGGGGATTCGCGGCTACGAGGGTGTGAAGGCCGCGCGCGCCGCGAGCTTGCGCCCGATCATCGACCGGAAGCTCGCGGCGGTGGCATCGCTGCGCTGAGCTATTCTGCGGCCGTGTCGGAATGGCTGCGCCTCGCCCGGGATCCCAAAGTCGTGCGACGCGCGCTTCGCACCACGGTCGTGGTGGGGACGATCCTGATCGCGATCAACCACGGCCGCGCGCTGATCCGCGGCGAGCTCGACTGCGAGCACGTGCTTCAGATCTGTCTCACGCTGCTGGTTCCGTACGGAGTCTCGACGAGCTCGAGCGTCGCGGCCCTGCGGTCGCGCTAGCAGGGCCTTCGTGCGGCTTCTGTCCTGGAACGTGAACGGGCTGCGCGCGGCGGAGCGCGGCGGCTTTCTGGACTGGTTCGCCGAGCAGCGCGCGTTCGCGGTCTGCGTGCAGGAGATCAAGGCGCGCCCCGAGCAGCTCGCGGACGCGCTGCGCAGCCCGCGCGGCTACCACGCCTTCTTCCACCCTGCCGAGAAGCCGGGCTACAGCGGCGTGGCGACCTTCACCCGCAGGGAGCCGCTCGACGTGGTCGTCGGGATCGGCGCGCCCGAGTTCGACCGGGAGGGCCGCGTGCTGCGCACCGAGTTCCGCGACTTCGTGTTGATCAACGCCTACTTCCCGAACAGCCAGCGCGATCACGCGCGGCTCGACTACAAGCTGCGCTTCTGCGCCGCGATGCTGCGGCTCGTGAACGGCTACCGCCGCTCGGGACGGAACGTGCTGCTCTGCGGCGACTACAACGTGTCGCACCGCGAGATCGACCTGGCCAATCCGAAGTCGAACGCGAAGAACGCCGGCTTCCTGCCCGAGGAGCGCGCCTGGATGGACCGCCTGATCGGCCCGCACGGCTGGGTCGACACGTTCCGCGCGCTCTGCGCCGAGCCGGGCCACTACACCTGGTGGAGCCAGCGCCCCGGCGTGCGCGAGCGGAACATCGGCTGGCGGCTCGACTACTTCGTCGCGAATCCCGAGCTCATGGAGCGCGTCGCGCGCGTGCGCCACCAGACCCAGGTGCGCGGCTCGGATCACTGCCCGGTGGAGCTCGAGCTTCGGAGCTAGATGTCGTAGGCCGGATCGACCGAGCCGGACTCCGAGTCCTTGTGCTTCACCTGCAGCTGCGGCGGCGTGATCTGCACGCGCGAGTACGGCGGCACGGACTGGTGTAGCCAGACGTTTCCGCCGATCACCGAGCCCTCGCCGATCACCGTGCTTCCGCCGAGGATCGTCGCGTTGGGGTAGATCGTCACGTCGTCCTCGATCGTCGGGTGGCGCTTGCTGCCGGCGTCGAGCCTGCCCTGCTTGTTCGAGAACGCTCCGAGCGTCACGCCGTGGTACATCTTCACGCGGTTGCCGATCACCGCGGTCTCGCCGATCACCACGCCGGTGCCGTGATCGATGAAGAAGTGGCAGCCGATCGTGGCCCCGGGGTGGATGTCCATTCCCGTCTTGCTCTTGGCGTGCTCCGACATGATTCGCGCGGCGATCGGGGCGCCGAGCTCGTAGAGCACGTGGGCGATGCGGTAGGTCGAGACCGCGTACGCGGACGGATACGCCGCGATCACCTCGGCATAGGACTTCGCCGCCGGGTCGCCCTTGAAGGCGGCCTCGACGTCCATTCCGACGCAGTGGCGGACGTCGGGCAGGTGCTCGATGAAGCGGGACGCCAGGTCCGATCCGACCAGCCCCGAGAGCAGACCGTGCACGACCTCGAGATCGGAATTCAGCCGCTCCGACGGGGTCTGCTCCAGGATGATTGCGCGCAGATTCTCGAGCACGTCGACCACGCGCGCGGTGTCCGGGCAGGCCTGGCGCCGCGCCTCGCTCACGGGATCGTTCTGCTCGCGCTTGGCGCGCAGATGACTTGCGATCGATTCGGTCAAGGTGGACACGTCAGGCTCTCCCTTCACCTTCGACCTCCCGCCCCCGGGCAAGGTTACTCGCGAGGCCGGGATTTTCAAAGCAGGCCGGCCGACGCATACTGGCCCGGACTCTGGGGGGAGCGTGACCGAGTACAGCCACTCGCGCCTTTCGTCGTACGAGAGCTGCCCGCGCAAGTTCAAGTACCGCTACGTGGACCAGATCAAGGTCGACACCGAGGGCGTCGAGGCGTTCATGGGCAAGCGCGTGCACGAGATCCTCGAACGGCTCTACCACCACGTCGCGCGGAACGGCCGGCCGCCGAGCCTGGCGCAGGTGCTCGAGCGCTACCGGAAGGACTGGTCGCGGAGCTGGCACGAGAAGGTCCAGATCGTGCGCAAGGAGAACCCGCCGGAGTACTACCTGGAGCGCGGCGCGCGCGGTCTCGAGAACTACTACCGCACCTGGTACCCGTTCACGTCCGGCGAGACGGTCGCGCTCGAAGAGCGGCTGCGGCTCGAGCTCGACGGCGACGGCCGCTACAAGATGCTCGGCATCGTCGATCGGATCGTGCGCCAGGGCGACGGCGTCTTCGAGATCCACGACTACAAGACCAGCGCGAGCCTTCCGCCGCAGCGCCAGGTCGACCAGGACCGCCAGCTCGCGCTGTACCAGATCGGGCTCGAGCAGACCTACCCGGACGTGCAGCAGGTCGAGCTCGTCTGGCACTACCTGATCTTCAACAAGACGCTCCGCTCGCGGCGCTCGCCCGAGACGCTCGAGAGCTTGCGAAAGGCGACGATTCAGCTGATCGACGCGATCGAGGCCGAGCGCGAGTTCCCCGCGCGCCCGGGGCCGCTCTGCCGCTGGTGCGACTACGCGGGGATCTGCCCGGAAGCGCCAGCCTCCGTCCGCTCGGCCGCTCCCGACCGGATCGCCGATCCGGGCTTGCTCGTCCCGGACGCGGACGAGCAGGCCCGCCAGCTCTCCCTGCTCGGGGACTGACCCGCTCCGGCCGATGAGACCGTGATGGTGCGGCTGATCTGTCGCTGCATGGGGATGTCGAGCCGACGGATCGAGGCCTTCGTCCGCGAGCATGGCCTGGCGGACGTGGACTCGATCGCCGAGCGCCTCGGCGCGGGGAGCGGCTGCGGGAGCTGCCGGCCCGACCTCGAGGAGATCCTCGCCGACGTGCGCGGCGCGCCGCTTCCGGAAGCGATCCGTCGCGAGAACCGCGCCCGCGGCGAGGCGGAGGCGACGCGGCGGGTCGAGACCGCGCTCTTCGGAAGCATCGCCGCGCGGCTTCCCGCGAACACCGAGATCGAGCTCGTGTCGGTCGCGGGCCTGCGAGTCGAGCTGCACGTCGCGCAGGGCGACTCGTCCGAGCTTCGGGCGCTGGTCTCGGAGCGGCTGTGCAAGCTCGTCTGCGAGGAGCTCGAAGTCGCGTTCGCGTGATCGGCTAGACTTGCGGGCATGCGAGTCGAACGCGTCCCGACGCTGCGAGACAACTACACCTATCTGGTGATCGATCCCGCCTCGAACGAGGCGGCCGTGATCGACGCGCCGGAAGCGGCGCCCGTGATCGCGCGGATCGCGAAGCTCGGCGTCCGGCTCACGAAGATCCTCTCGACGCACCACCACCTGGACCACTGCGGCGCGAACCCCGAGCTCGCCGCCCGCTACGGCGTGCCCGTGGTCGGGCACGTCTCGGACGCGGAGCGGATTCCCGGCTTTACCGACGGCGTGGACGAGGGCGAGCACGTGAGGGTCGGCAGGCTCTCGGCCGAGGTCGTGTTCATCCCGGCACACACGCGCGGCCACGTCGCGTACGTGTTTCCCGGCGCGGTCTTCTGCGGCGACACGCTCTTCGCCGGCGGCTGCGGGCGGATCTTCGAGGGAACGCCGCAGATGATGCACGAGGCGCTGAACCTGAAGCTCGGCCGGCTCCCCGACGCCACGCGCGTCTACTGCGGGCACGAGTACACCGAATCCAATCTGCGCTTCGCGCTCACCCTCGAGCCGCGAAACGCCGCGCTGGTCGAGAGAATGGACCGAGTGAAGCGGGCCCGTGCAGGCGCGGCGGCGGACTGGCACGACGCAGCCGAGGCCGAGATGACCGTGCCCTCGACGATCGCCGACGAGCGCGCGACGAATCCGTTCATGCGCGCGAGCTCGCCGGAGCTGCTCGCGAGCGTGCGCGCGCTCCTGCCCGCGACGCCCGCGGACCCGGCGAGCGTACTCGGCGCGGTGCGCGCGCTGAAGGACAAGTTCTGAGCGATCGCGTCGCGGTCCTCGCGCTCTGCGCCTGCCTGCTCTGCCCGGCGCCCGCGGCGCACGCGGACTCGCGCTCGCGGCCCGAAGAACGCGTCACGCTCACGCACGTCGACGACCGGGTCCTCGCCGTCACCTCCGCGGGTTTTGCCGCCGTGGTCGCCGCGCTCGAGCTCGGGGAATCGGTCGTCGCGCTTCGCACCCAGGGCGAGGTCGGCGTGGCCGTGACCACGCGGCGCCTGCTCGCGATCCAGTCGCGCGCCGCGAGCTTCGTCGAGACGCGCTACCGCGTCTCGGAGTCGGCGCCGGGGGAGCAGGACCTGGAGGTCCGCGACCGGCTGGTCGTCGTGGCCTTCCCGGCGCGGATCCTGGCGTTCGCGCCGCAGATCGCGTCCTGGCGCGAGTTCGGCCTGGGCCCGGGCGAGAGGCCGATCGAGCTGCTCGCGGACGAGAACGTGGCCGCCATCATCACGCCGCGGCGCGCCGTCGCGTTCTCGCCGCTCTCGAGCGGATTCGTCGCGTACCCGCTGGCTCCCGGAGAGATTCCGGAGCGCAGCACGCTCGGCGCGGACTCGGTGACGCTGGTCCTGCCGCACCGGATCCTGATCTTCCGGGCGGCCGACTCGCGCTGGTCGAGCCTGAATCGCTGATCGGTCCGCGCGACGGAGCGTTGACGAGAACCGTCACCGTGCTGACGGACTTCGGCCACATCCGCGCTCCGGAGGGCGGGAGACAGACTCGCCAGGCTCGAATATCCGCCCACTTCCACGCGTCTCGTGCGCATGACGCAGGTTGGCACGCCCGATGCTTCTGCACTCTGGAGAAGCAGAGGGGAGCAGCTCTCGATGACCCAGGTCGCCCATACGCTCGCGCAGCTCGAATCGATCGAGGCGGACCATCCCGAGACGCTGACCCTGCTCGACCTGGTCGCGGCGATCTCGGACGAGGCCGAAACCGACGAGGAGGTCGTGGCCACGATCCAGCACCTGATCGAGAGCGGAAAGGTCACCCTGGTCGGGAACTTCCGCTCCGGCGACGTGGAGCGGCGCCGCCGCTAGCTCCGACCCGGCGCCCCGCCCCGGAGCTCCGCGAATCATCGTGAAAGGCGATGAGTAGCTCGGGATTTATCTATTGGACCAATGAGTCCTCCGAGCCGAAGCTCTCGCTAGAAACGGCGGATCCACGGCAGAGGAGGCATCCATGAAGCGCATCGTCCTGTTCGCGGCCACCAACCTCGCGATCCTGGCAGTCCTGGTCCTGGTCGCGAGCCTGCTCGGGCTCGGAGGCACGCTCGACGCGCGCGGCGTCGCGCTCGACCTGCCCAAGCTGCTCGCTTTCGCGGCGGTCTTCGGCATGGGAGGCTCGTTCCTGTCGCTGCTGCTCTCGAAGTGGCTGGCGAAGCGCGCGACCGGCGCGCGCGTGATCGAGCGCCCGGCCGACGAGGAGGAGGCCTGGCTGGTGCAGACCGTGCGCGCGCAGGCGCTCGCGGCCGGGATCGGCGTACCGGAGGTCGCCGTGTACGACTCGCCCGAGCCGAACGCCTTCGCGACCGGCGCCCGTCGCGACGCCGCGCTGGTCGCGGTCAGCACCGGGCTGCTGAGGACCATGAGCCGGCGCGAGGTCGAATCGGTGCTCGCGCACGAGGTGAGTCACGTGCAAAGCGGCGACATGGTCACCCTCGCGCTGATCCAGGGCGTCGTGAACACCTTCGTGCTCTTCCTCTCGCGCGTGATCGGTCACGCGGTCGATCGGCTGGTCTTCCGCAGCGAGGAAGGCCACGGCCCGGCCTTCCTGGTCACGTCGCTCGCGTCGCAGCTGGTGCTCGGCATCTTCGCCACGCTCCTCGTGCTCTGGTTCTCGCGCCAGCGCGAGTTCCGGGCGGACGCCGGTGCGGCTCGCCTGGCCGGTCGCGAAGGCATGATCGCGGCGCTCGAGTCGCTGCGCCGGCACGCGGGCGGGCGCAGCGACCTGCCCGAGGGTCTGTCCGCGTTCGGGATCGCGGGCGGCGGCGGTCGCTTCGCGCGCTGGTTCGCGAGCCATCCTCCGCTCGAGCAGCGCATCGAGCGGCTGCGCAACGCGGCGTGACGGGAGATACTCCCGCCGCGTGGACTGGCTCAACTACCATCACCTGCTCTACTTCTACACCGTCGCGAAGGAGGGCAGCGTGTCGCGCGCGGCGCGGCAACTGCGCCTGGCGCAGCCCACGCTTTCGGGACAGATCCGCAAGCTCGAAGAGGCCTTCGACGAGAAGCTCTTCGCGCGCGCAGGGCGCAATCTCGTGCTCACCGAGATGGGCCGGGTCGTGTTCCGCTACGCGGAGGAGATCTTCACGCTCGGACGCGAGCTGACCGAGACGTTGCGCGGGCGGCCTTCCGACCGCAGCCCGCGGCTCGTGATCGGCGTCGCCGACGTGGTGCCGAAGCTGATCACGGCGCGGCTGCTCGAGATCGCGCTCGCGCAGGCGCCGCCGGTCCAGCTCACCTGCCTCGAGGGCAAGTCGGACCGCCTGCTCGCGGACCTGGCCCTGCACGGGTTCGACCTGGTGATCACCGACGCGCCACTGTCGCCCCACGTGAGCGTGAAGGCGTACAATCACCTGCTCGGCGAGGCGCAGGTGGGCTTCTTCGCCACGCGCGCGCTCGCGGAGCGGCTGCGGCGCCGCTTCCCGGACTCGCTCGGCGGCGCGCCGCTGCTGCTGCCGACGCCCAACACACAGCTGCGTCGCTCGCTCGACCAGTGGTTCCAGCGGCGCGGGATCCAGCCACGCCTGGTCGCAGAGTTCGAGGACAGCGCGCTGGCGAAGGTCTTCGCGCAGCACGGCCACGGGATCTTCGCGGCCCCGTCGCTTCTGGCGCAGGAGCTTCGCGATCAGTACGGCGTGCGCGCGATCGGCGACGCGGACGGGGTGATCGAGCGCTACTACGCGATCTCGGTGGAGCGGCGCATCAAGCACCCGGCCGTCGCGGCGATCACCGAGGCCGCGCGCGAGCGGATCTTCAAGCGCGGCTAGCCGTTCGGCCCGCGCCGGTCGCCGCGATCGTTCGCGATTCTCGATGCGATCTCGCGACATTATCTATTTTCCAAGTTCGCGACGCGCTCCGATCCTCCCGGCAGACAACCGGGGAGAAGGATCGTGTCGACCGAGCACTTGCTGTTCCCGTTCGCCGAGTACGCCTGGCTGTACGGCGCCGTCATCGCGCTCGTGCTGGCGCTTCTGGCGCTGGACCTGGGCGTCTTCCACAGAGACGCGCACGCCGTCTCGATCCGCGAGGCGGCGGTCTGGACCGTGGTCTGGATCTCGCTCGGCGTGGCGGTGAACGTCGCGCTCTGGCAGTACGCGCACTGGGCGTTCCCGCGCGACCCGCGCCTGCTCGCCATCCCCGGCTTCGATCCCGCCGCGGCCGCGGACCGCGTGGGATTGGAGTACCTGACCGGCTTCCTGGTCGAGAAGGCGCTCGCGGTCGACAACATCTTCGTCTTCGTGGTGGTCTTCTCCTATCTGGCCATCCCGCCGCGCTACCAGCACCGCGTGCTCTTCTACGGGATTCTCGGCGCGCTGGTGTTCCGCTCCATCTTCATCGCGATGGGGTCGGTGCTGCTTCGCTACGAGGCCGCGGTGATCTTCTTCGGCACGCTGCTGATCCTGACCGGCATGAAGATGCTCTGGGTGGGCGACGCAAAGCCCGCGCCGGAGCGCAATCCGATCGTGCGGCTGATGCGCCGCTTCGTGCCGCTCAGCGACGGCCTGCGCGAGCAGCGCTTCCTCGTGCGCGAGAACGGCCGTTGGCTGGCGACCCCGCTCTTGATCGCGCTGGTCTGGATCGAGGCGACCGACATCGTCTTCGCGGTCGACTCCGTGCCCGCGATCTACGCGCTGACCCGCGAGCCGCTGATCGTGTTCGCGTCGAACATCTTCGCGATCCTGGGCATGCGCTCGCTCTACTTCATGCTGGCCGGCGCCGTGGATCGCTTCCACCTGTTGAACTACGGGCTGGCGCTGGTGCTGGTCTTCGTGGGCGTGAAGATGGTCTGGCTGAACGGCGCCTTCGGCGGGAAGCTCCCGATCGAGATCTCGCTGGGCGTGATCGCGCTGCTGATCGGAAGCGCCATGCTCATGTCGGTGCTGTTCCCGAAGCAGCCCGCGCGGCGGGAGCAGAGCTCGGCCTGATTTCCCGCGCGCGGCCGTGATAGAAGGAAATGAGGTCGACTCGGTTCGCAACTGTGTGGAGGGAGCGCGATGAAGTTCCACTGGTTCAACCTGATGCCCTGGCCGCACCTGCCGGCCGACTTCCGCGAGAAACACCGCAGCGTCTGGGTCGACGTCGACTCGCGGCTCTACGATCCGGTCGTCGGCCACAAGGTCTACAACGACTACCTGGATCTGCTCGAGTTCGCGGGCGACCTCGGCTTCGACGGGCTCGGCATCAACGAGCACCACCAGAACGCCTACGGGCTGATGCCCTCGCCGCAGCTGATGGCCGCGACGCTGGCGCGGCGCACCGCGAAGCCTTCGATCCTGCTGCTCGGCCAGTCGATCGCGCTCTACGATCCGCCGACGCGCGTGGCAGAGGAGATGGCGATGGTCGACGTGATCTCGGGCGGGCGGCTGATCGCCGGCTTCCCGGTCGGCACCTCGATGGACGACAACTACGCGTTCGGCGCCAACCCGGCCACACTGCGCGAGAAGTACCGCGAGGCGCACGACCTGATCCGGCGCGCCTGGAGCGACCCGGACGTGTTCGCCTGGAACGGCAAGCACACCAAACTGCGTTACGTGAACATCTGGCCGCGGCCGGTGCAGAACCCTCCGCCGGTCTGGGTGCCGGGCGGCGGCTCGATCGAGACCTGGGATTTCTGCGCGGAGCAGAACTACAACTACAGCTACCTCTCCTTCAGCGGCTACCTGCGCGGCGAGCAGCTGATGCGCGGCTTCTGGCAGCGCATGGAGCAGCTGGGCAAGACCTTCAACCCCTACCAGGCCGCATTCGCACAGCAGATCTGCGTGGCCGAGACCGACGACGAGGCGCAGCGGCTGTACGAGCCGCACGTGCGCTACTTCTTCGACCGCTGCCTGCACATCTGGCCCGGCTTCGCCGACGCCCCCGGCTACCGCACCGAGGCGACGATCCGCGCGGGGCTCGCGACGCAGGTCGCGGGTGCTGCGGCTTCGCCCGTGCTCGCCAACAAGCTGTCCTGGAAGGAGCTGGTCGAGCAGGGCTTCATCGTCGCGGGCAGCCCCGCGAGCTGCATCGAGCAGATGCAGAACGTCGCGCGCAAGCTGAAGATCGGACACGTCGTCTGCTTGCAGCACATCGGCGACATGCCGACCGAGAAGTGCATGCAGAACACGGAGCTCTTCGCGCGGCGCGTGATGCCGGAGCTGCGCCCGATCTGGAAGGAGTACGAGGACCAGTGGTCGCCCAAGCCGATCGCCGAGAAGGCGCGCGCGGTGCCGAGACCGATCGCGAGCGGCGCGGCCGCGGGAGGGCGCTGATCATGGATCTCCGAACGCTACGCATTCCAGCGTCGGGCCGCACGGTCCACTACTACCGCGCGGGGAAGGGCCAGCCGCTGCTCTATCTGCACCACGTGGCGGGGCTCGCGGGATTCGAGCCCGCGCTCGAGCGGCTCGCCGAATCCTTCGACGTGATCGCGCCGTTCGCGCCGGGCTGGGGCCCGTCGAAGGACGACCTCGAGGCGATCGACCGCGGCCCTCTCGACCTCACGCTGCACCACGGCGACCTGCTCGAGACGCTCGGGATCGAGAGCGCAAGCGTGGTCGGGATCAGCATCGGCGCGTGGATGGCGGCGGAGCTCGCCGCGATCCTGCCCGCGCGCGTGCGCAGGCTCGTGCTCGTAAACCCGCTCGGAATCTGGCTGGAGGACGCGCAGGGCGCCGATCCATTCGCACAGCACCCGCTCGAAATGACGCGCGTGCTCTTCGCGGATCCGAAGCTGCGCGAGACGATGCTGCTGGCCGGGCACCCGAGCCCCGTCGAGGGGCTGATCGCCGAGATGCTCGCACTTCGCGCGAGCGCGAAGTTCCTCTGGCCGATCCCGGACACGGGCGTGGCCTCTCGCCTGCCGCGGATTCGCGCCGCGACGCTGGTGGTGACGAGCGAGAAGGATGCGGTCGTTCCCGCGGCGCACGGCCCGGCCTGGCAGACGCGCATTCCCGGCGCGAAGCTCGCCGTGCTTCCCGCTGCGGGGCATCTCGCGGAGCTCGAGCAGCCCGAAGCGTTCGCCGCGCTGGTCCGCGAGTTCGCGCTGCGCGGCTAGGGCGTCTTCGGCCTCACGGCGTCGATGCGCCGAGCAGAGCGGTGATCCGCTCCGAGCGGAGCACGCTCGCCGCGAAAGCTGCGAAGCCCGCCGGATCGACCGGCGGGTAGGCGAGGCCATCGCACTGCGCGCTTCCGCCGCGCGGTGCCCAGAGCTGGCGGTCGTCGAGCAGGTACACGCCGTACGCCGTACGCAGCGACGCCGGGTCGGCGTGGCCTGCGATCTCCTTCTGGATCGAGTGCGCGGTGAGCGCCGCGTTCAGAACGATCGCCGACTCGATCAGCGCCTTGCGATAGCCGCTGCGGCGTGAAACCTCGGGGCCGTGCTCGGCGGCCAGCCGTCGCGAAGACGCGTGGACGACGACCAGAAGCCGATCGAGCAGGCTGCGCAGCGCGTGCTCGCCGGCCAGCTCGAGGTGCGCGGAGGGATCGAGGAAGATGTCGACCGCCGTCGACACCGCCCCGCAGCCGCTGTGCCCGAGCACGACGAGCAGCTTCAAGCTGGCGCCCAGATGGTCGACCGCGTACGTCAAGCTGCCGAGCACCTCGCCGCCGAGTCCGTTGCCGGCGACGCGCACGACGAACAGGTCGTTCGGGCCCTCGTTGAAGATCAGCTCGATCGGCACGCGCGCATCGGAGCAGCCGAGCACCGCGGCATAGGGCCGTTGCGGCGGCGCAGCATCGGCGCCCGCCGCGATGCCGAGATCGCGCGGGTCGACGGGGATGATGCGGCGCGCCGTGCCGTCGCCCTCGGCCAGGCTCTCGATCAGATCGGCCATCGCGCGGCTTCCGGCCTCGAGGCGCTCGCGGGCTTCGGTCGCACTCGTTGGACGCGCCCGGCCGAGCGCGCCCGCAGCGTCGTAGCGATAGACGATCTCGGCAAGCTTCATTTCCGCTCCCCAGGCAGACGCAGGCCAGCCTAGCTGCCGAGCGACCGCTTCGCCGGCCGACCTCGCGCTCGTCGGCCCGGATCCTGCACGAGTCCCTTCTCAGGCTGCCTTGCAGGCGTAGAGATGGCTATGCGCGCCACATCACCTGTGCTCGAAGCGGACAGACGGTCCGTGCGGCGGGCTCGAAATCAGAGCTCGCGATGATCCTCGTGGTCGTGGCGGAGACCGACCGGGACGTTCGCGACGTCGTCGCCGAGATCCTCGAAGCCGAGGGCGCGCAGGTGCGTCAGGCGTCCAGCGCCGATGACCTGATCCGGGTTCTGGCGAGCGCGGCCTTCGACGCGTTGGTCGTCGAGACGGAGCTCTGGCGGTCGGGCGGGCTGCGACTGCTCGAGGCGATCGAGCGTCGGCAGCCGGCGCCGGCCGTCGTGCTCACGGGCGATTGGCCGGGGGACTCGGAGCCGCCGTCCGACGTGCGCCTGATCGAGAAGCCCTTCGCGGCGGGGTCTCTCGTCGCCGCGTTCAGCGCCGCGCTTGGCGCTCGCCCGTCTCGCTCCGGCTGAGCAGCGCTCGAACCTTCGACACGAGCTCGTCCATCCGGAACGGCTTGCGCATGAAGGCGTCGTCGGGGCCCAGCTCCCCGCGGTCCGCGAGGATCTGGTCGGTGTAGCCCGACATGAAGATGACGCGCGGCCTTCCGCCCGACGTGCGCAGCTTCGCCGCGAGGTCGAAGCCGGTCATTCCGGGCATGATCACGTCGCTGATCAGCAGGTCGACCGGCTGGCTCGACGCCAGCTCCAGCGCCACCGCGGGGCTCTCGGCCCCGAGCACGCGATGGCCCGCTCGCTCGAGCACCTCGCGCAGCAGGTCGCACATCATCGGGTCGTCCTCGACGACGAGGATCGAGCTGGACTCGCAGCTCGGCGCCTCGATCCGCGTCTCGGACTTCGCCGCCAGCGGCGCGGGCTCGGCGACGAGCGGCAGGAAGATCTCGAAGGTCGTGCCGAGGCCGGGCTCGGAGTGCACGTCGATCGCGCCGCCGTGGCGCTGCACGATCCCGAGCACCGTCGAGAGCCCGAGCCCGGTGCCGCGTCCTGGCTCCTTCGTGGTGAAGAAGGGCTCGAAGATCCGAGCGCGGACCTCTGCCGGAATTCCCTCCCCCGCGTCCTGGATCGAGAGCGTCGCGTACTCGCCGGGCGCGAGCCCCAGGCGCGAAGCGCGCGCGGCGTCGAGGTTCGCGCGCCCGGTCGCGAGCCGCAGGACGCCGCCCGAGGGCATCGCGTCGCGAGCGTTCACCACCAGATTGATCACCACCTGATCGAGCTGAGCCGGATCGATTCGCACCGTCCCGGCGCCTTCGTGCAGGTCGAGCTTCACGTCGACGTCCTCGCCGAGCATCCGCTCGAAGAGCTCGCGCACCTGTCGCAGGGCGGCGTTCAGGTCGAGCAGCTCGGGCCGCGTGACCTGCTTGCGGCTGAACGCGAGCAGCTGCTTCGTGAGCGCCTCGCCGCGATTGCCCGCGAGCTTGATGCGCTCGAGCGAGCGCGTGAGCAGCGAGCGGCTCTCGGGATGCGCGAGCGCGAGCTCGACCGAGCCGAGGATCGACGTGAGCAGGTTGTTGAAGTCGTGCGCGACGCCGCCCGCGAGCGTCCCGACCGCCTCCATCTTCTGCGCCTGCAGCAGCTGCGCCTCGAGCGCCTTGCTCGCGGAGAGGTCGCGCATGCTGCCGGCGAAGAGCCGCCGCCCGCCGACCTCGACCTCGCTCACGGACAGGTGGATCGGAAACGTCGCGCCGTCCTTGCGCCGGCCCGCCACCTCGCGGCCAACGCCGATCAGCCGGCGCTGTCGCGTCGCTCGGTAGGCGTCGAGGTAGTCGTCCGCCTCGCTCCGGTACGGCTCGGGCATGAGCAGCTTCAAGTGCTGGCCGAGCAGCTCGTCGCGCCGGTAGCCGAAGGTCTGCTCGAGCGCCGGGTTCACGAACTCGATCGAGCCGTCGCTGTCGACGATCGCGATCGCGTCGCCCTCCGCTTCGACCACCGCCTGCATCCGCGCGGATACCTGGCGTTCGGCCTCCAGGCTCGCGGCCAGCCGGATGCGGGCGCGCTGCGCCCGACCGGCGAGCAGGCTCGTGACCACGCCGATCGCGAAGAAGGCCGTGATCAGCGCGCGGTGATCGGCGCGCTCGATCCAGAGCGACCCGAACGGCGGCAGGAACAGCAGCGACGCCGCGAGTCCGGTCGCGAACGTCGCGAGCAGCCCCGGTCCGAGGCCGCCGATCACGGCGGCCGCGGCCGTGGCGACGTAGAAATTGAAGAAGAGGCCGACGTCGCCGATCGGCTCGTCCGCCACGGCGCGAATCGCCGCGGCCAGGGCGGAAAGCGCGATCGCGATCAGGTAGCCCCGGGCCTTCTGGTGCACTCCGTCCGCCCCTCGCTGGGCGGCAGTCTGGCAGCGGGAACCCGATCGTTCAACCGGAAGACCTGCCGGCGGGCCGGCCTGTCCTCTAGAGCGCCCGGCCCGCCTCGTCCAGGGCGAGCGCGATGTGGTAGACGCTGGTCGCGTTCTGCGCCGCCGAGAGCACCCGACCTTCGCGGTCGAGCTGCTCGTGCCAGCCGCGCGTGGCCGGATCGACGTGGCGCGCGAAACAGTACGCGAGCCCTGCTTCGAGCTCCCGACGCAGATCTGCGTCGCCGCTCGCGCGAACGCGGGCCGCCAGCGCCTTCACGCGCTCGGTCTGCGGCCAGAGGCGCTTGCCGGTCTCGAGCGGCCTTCCGCCGCGGTCGACCTGGTCGAAGACGCCGCCATCGGCATCGACGCCGAAGCGCCGCGCGAACCCGAGCAGCCGCGTGGCGAGCGAGCGGATCGCGTCGTCGGACTCGAGCGCGGCGAAGCGATCGAGCAGCCAGGTCCACTCGAAGTGGTGGCCCCCGTCGACCACGCGACCGGAGTCGCCGTCGAGCGGCTTCCAGCCGGGATCGAAGTGCTCGCCGAGCGCGTCGCTGTCCGGATCGAGCCAGCGTGAGCGGAGCAGCCCGACCAGCGCGCGCGCCTCGCGCTTCGCGACGTCGCCGGGCGCGACCTCGAGCAGAGCGAGGAGCGCCTCAAACAGGTGCATGTGCGGGTTCTGCCGCCGCGGGCCGTGGATCGGCCTCCAGTCCTCGCTCGCGCCCTCGAAGAACCCGCCGCAAGCCGCATCGCGCAGGTGCTCGCGCACGAGCGAGAGCGTCGCGTGCGCCAGTCGCAGCGATTCGGGCGCGCCGAAGACGCGGTGGTGGTGCGCCAGCGCGAAGATCGCGAACGCGTGGTCGTAGAGGTCCTTGCGCCGGTCGAGGGGCGTGCCCTCGTCGTCGGTGGTCCGGTACCAGCCGCCGTTGCGCGCGTCCCAGAAGCGCGCGCGCATGAACTCGAGCCCGTGCTCGACCGCTGCCCGAATCCGATCGCCCGCCCCGAGCTCCACGCCGAGCGTGAACGAGAAGATCTGGCGCGCGTGGACCAGCAGCCGCTTGTGCCCGTCGGGAAGCGGCTGTAGATCGGGGCCGATCCGGTTCCAGAAGCCGCCGCGAACGCGATCCAGGCCGTGCCGTTCCCAGAGTGGAAGCAGCTCCGCGACGAGATGCTCGCGAAGCTCTAGACGCGAAACCGGCACGGCTCGCTCAAAGCAGCTCGGCGGTGTAGGCCTCTTCGTTCCAGCCGACCAGGAGCTTGTCGCCGACGACGAGCGTGGGAGCGCGCAGGTTTCCGGTCGGACCCAGAAGCGCCGCGACGATCTCCTCGGACGCCTTGCCGCCCGGGGTGAAGCGCGTGACCTGCTTCCCCTTCGCGACGATCACCTGCTTCGCCGCCTTCGCCAGCCGCGCGGCATCCGCCTTGCCGAGCTTCTTGCTCGCGGAGACCGTCTCGACCGGTACGAGCTTGTTCGCGTCCAGGAACTTGGACGCCCGCACACAGCTCGTTCAACTCTTGCGCTGGTAGTACCAGTCGATTCGCCTGGCCATGCGTTCCTCCATCCGATCGCGGGCCCCAGCGTAGCAAGCTACCCTGGCCGCATGAAACACCCAAAGCGTTCGATGGCTTGCGCGCTCGTCGCGCTGGCGCTCGCGGTCTCGGGCTGCGGCTACAACTCGATCCAGGGCGCCGACGAGGACGTGAAGGCCGCCTGGGCCGAGGTGCAGAACCAGTACCAGCGGCGGATGGATCTGATCCCGAACCTGGTCAGCACCGTGAAGGGCGCGGCGAACTTCGAGAAGGAGACGCTCGAGGCGGTGATCCAGGCGCGCGCGAGCGCGACCAGCGTGAAGATGGACGCGACCGTTCTCGACGATCCGGAGGCGTTCGCGAAGCTGCAGGCCGCGCAGGGATCGCTCTCGAGCGCCCTCTCGCGACTTCTCGTCGTGTCGGAGCGCTACCCCGAGCTGACTGCGACCGCGGGCTTCCGCGACCTGCAGGCGCAGCTCGAGGGCACGGAGAACCGCATCACGGTCGCGCGCAAGCGCTACGTCGAGACGGTGGCCGAGTACAACAAGCTCGTGCGCTTCTTCCCGACGAACCTGACCGCGCGCTTCCTGCTCGGCGCCGAGCCGCGGCCGACCTTCGAGGCGACCGGCGGCGCGGAGAAACCGCCCGAGGTGAAGTTCTGAGCTCGCGCTTCGCGAGCGCTGCGCTGCTCGGGCTCGCGTTCTTCGGCCTCGCGTTCGCTGGCGCCGCGAGCGGCTTCGAGGTGCCCGAGCTGCGCGCGCACGTGCTCGACCGCGCTGGCCTGCTTCCCGCGCCGACCGCGGGAGCGCTCGAGCGGACGCTCGTCGAGTTCGAGCGGACGACCGGCCACCAGGTGGTGGTGCACGTCACCCCGTCGCTCGAGGGGCTCGAGATCGAGGACTACTCGATGCGCACCGCGGAGGCCTGGAAGGTCGGCCAGAGGAACCTCGACAACGGCGTGATCCTGACCGTCGCGCCGAACGAGCGGCGCGTGCGCATCGAGGTCGGCTACGGGCTCGAGGGCGTGCTTCCCGATGCGATCGCCTCGCGCATCGTCGCTGAGAGCATCCTTCCCGAGTTCCGCGCCGGCCGGATGGACCGCGGCGTGAGCGCCGGAACGCGCGCGATCCTCGAGGTGATCTCGGGCGAGGTGCTGCCGCTGCCCGCGCGCGAGTCGCAGCGGGAAGCGCCCCGCTGGGTCGTGCTGCTCTGGATCGCGTTCGTCGTGCTGATGCTTCTCGCGCGCGGTCTGTTCTTCACGCCGCCGTTCGGCGGACCGGGAATGCGGCGCGGGGGGCGATCCGGCGGATTCCCGCCGCTGGGCGGCGGCTTCGGACGCGGCGGTGGGTTCGGCGGCGGTGGCGGAGGATTCGGCGGCGGCGGTGGCGGCTTCGGCGGCGGCGGCGCTTCCGGGAGATGGTGATGCGCGCGAGCGACCTTCTCGACGAGCGCGGCGCTGCGGCGATCGAGGCGGCCGTGCACGCCGCCGAGCGCGCGACCTCGGGCGAGATCGTGCCCGTGATCGTCGAGCGAAGCGATGCCTACGCGGAGCTGCGCTTCGGCGCCGCCGCGTTGCTCGCGTTCGCGTCGGGGGCGGCCGCGCTGCTGCTCGCGCCGGAGCTGAGCCGCTGGCTGGTGCCGCTGCAGCTTGGCGTCTTCGTCGCCTGCGCGTGGCTGTTCGGCCGGCGCGAGCTGCTGCGTCGGCTGCTTCCCGCCGACGTCGTCGAGGCGCGCGTCGCGCGCGCGGCGGCGCTCGCCTTCCACCAAGCCGGCCTGGTCGAGACGCGAGAGCGCACCGGGATCCTGATCTACGTCTCGCTTCTCGAGCACCGCGTAATCGTGCTCGCCGACCGGGGAATCCACTCGCGCGTCGAAGCCGGCACCTGGGACGCCGTGGTCGAGCGCGTCGTCGCCGGAATCCGCGAGAACCGCGCCGAGGCCGGCATCGAAGACGCGATCCGACTGTGCGGGGAGATCCTCTCCGAGCGCTTCCCGATCCGGTCCGGCGACGTGAACGAGCTGCCGGACGCGCCGCGCGTCTAGCCCTTCTTCTGGCACCTCGGGCAGATGCCGTAGAGGATGTGGCGGTGCTGCTTCAGCAGGTAGCCGTGTTGCGCGGCCACCTTCACCTGCTCCTCCTCGATCGCCTCTCGCTCGAACTCGACGATCGCCCCGCAGCCCTGACAGATCAGGTGGTCGTGGTGATGCCCCTCGCGCTCGTAGAGCGTGACGCCGTCGCGGAAGTGGTGGGCGCGCGCCAGCCCGGCCTCGCAGAAGAGCTTGATCGCGCGGTAGACCGTCGCGGCACCGACGGCGGGGTTGTGCGTGCGCACCGCGTCGTACAGCTCTTCGCTCGTGACGTGACCCTTCACGGCGAGGAAGGCGTCGAGGATCGCCTCGCGCTGGCGCGTCTGCTTCAGACCGTGGCGCGAGAGGTGCTCCGACAGCTTCTGGTGGGCGCGCCGGTCGGAGTCGATCCGGGATGCCATCGTCGGGCCACGCTATCGGGGGCCGTCTCGCCTGTCAACGCGCGCGCCGAGCAGGTGCCGCATCAGAGCGCCGAGATCGGGGTCTGCGAACAGACCGAGTGACTCGTAGCTGCGGGCCAGCCGCTCGCGCACGTCGCTCGCGCGCGCGTCCTGCGCGATCCCGCGCGCGCACTCCGCCATCGCCGCGGCGTCGGTCCGGCGCACCACCTGGCGCAGGGCCAGCGTCGAGAACGGCGCCATCGACAGCTCGTCGATCCCCATTCCGATCAGCAGCGGCGCGGCGACGGGATTGCCGCCGAGCTCGCCGCAGACCGAGCACGGCGTGCCGGATTCCCGCGCGACGTCGGCCACGCGCTGGATCTGGGCGAGCACGCCCGGGTGGAACGGATCGTAGACTCCGGCCACCCGCTCGTTCTCGCGGTCGGTGGCGAGCGTGTACTGCATCAGATCGTTCGTGCCGATCGAGAAGAAGTCCGCGCACCGGGCCAGGTGCTGCGCGATGCTGACCGCGGCGGGCGTCTCGATCATGACTCCGAGCGGTGGCACCCTCGCGCCGAGCTCCGCGCAGACCCCGACCAGGTGCTCGCGCGACCGCTCGAGCTCCTCGAGCGAGGCGATCATCGGCAGCATGATGCGCAGATTGTCCTGCGTGTTCGCGCGCACGATCGCGCGAAGCTGCGCGCGAAACAGCTCCGGACGGTCGAGCAGGATCCGGATCGCGCGCCAGCCGAGCTGCGGGTTCGCCTCGCGAATCGCTTCGCCCGGCAGCGCCTTGTCGCCGCCGAGGTCGAAGCAGCGGATCACCACCGGGTCGGGCGCGATCAGGGCGGCGACGCGCAGATAGGCGCGCTGCTGCTCGTCCTCCTCGGGCAGCCCGCGCGCGCCGAGCGCGAACACCTCCGTGCGCAGCAGGCCGATGCCCTCCGCCCCGTAGCGCTTGACCAGGTCGAGGTCGGAGAGCCCGCCGACGTTCGCCGAGAGGCGGATCTTGCGCCCGTCGCGCGTCTCGCTCGGCAGCCCGCGGAGCTCGTCGAGCCGGCCGCGTGTCTTGCCGTAGCGCTCGGCGATCACCGCGTACTCGGCGCGCTGCGGGCGCGTCGGGTTGGCGATCACGACGCCGTCGAGTCCGTCGACGATCAGCTGGTCTTCGGGGCGCAGGCGGCGCGCGATCCCCGCCACGCCGGACACCGCTGGGATCTCGAGCGAACGCGCGAAGATCGCCGCGTGGCTGGTCGGCCCGCCGTGCTCGGTCACGAGACCGGCGATCTTCTCGGTCTCGAGCAGGACGAACTCGCTGGGCGCGATCTGCTCAGCGACCACGATCACGCCGTGGCGCAGCGGGGGATTGTGCAGGCGGATCCCGACCAGCTCTCCGACCGCGCGCTGCAGCACGTCTTCGAGGTCCGCCGCGCGCTCGCGCACGGTCGCATCGGGCGTCGCGGCGAAGATCGCCGCGTAGCCCTGCATCGTCTCGATCAACGCGCGCGCGCCGTTGCCGTGGCGGTCGACGGCGCGGCGCAGCTTGGCGCGGAATCCCTGATCCTCGAGGACCAGGATGTGCGTGGTGAAGACGTCGGCCAGCTCCTCGCCGAAGCGCTCGCCCACCGCGCCGCGGAGATCGTTCAGTTGCCGCACGGTCTCGCGCAGCGCGTGCTGCACGGCGCGCCACTCCGCAGCCGCCGTTCGCGCCGGCTGGTACTCGATCGCGGCCAGGTCCAGGCGCTTGGCGAGCAGGTGCACGCGTCCGCGCGCGATCCCGGGTGAGTTTCCCACGCCGCGAAGCACCGTCCCGCGCGGGAACGGCTCCGGCGCGCGGGCGACGAGCGGCCGCCCCGGGGCGCCCTCGCGCAGCGCGCGATCGAGCAGGCTCGCGGAGAGCACGATCGAGCCGACCTGGGCGGCGATCATCTCGAGCAGCTCGAGCTGTGCGCGCGGAAAGACGCGCACGCGCGTCGTGCGCGCCGTGAGCACTCCCACCGGCTCGCCGCGCACGAGCAGCGGAACCGCGACCAGCGAGCGGAAGCGCTGCTCGCCGGAGAGCCGGACCGCGTACACGCGCGGCTCGAGCCGCACGTCCGGCACGGCGATCGTCTCGCGCTGCGCGAGCGCGCGCCCGGCGATGCCCTGCCCGACGCGGATGCTCACCTTTCCCACGGCCTCCGGATTCAGGCCGCGCGTGGCGCGAAGCATCAGCGTCTCGCCGTCCTCCTCGAGCAGGTAGATCGAGCACGCCGACGCGTGCATCCAGCGGGCGACCAGGCGAACGACGTTCGCGAGCGTCTCCTCGAGATCGTGACTGCGCGTGAGCAGCCGCCCCACGTCGCGCAGGAAATTCGTGGACGCGCCCGCCATTGCGGCAGTCTAGCTGCTCGGCCGCCCGGAACGAAAAAGAGACACGCCCCGATTGCGGGTGCCGTGTCTCTCTTCACGAGCTCTGAGTCGAGCTCAGTCGAGGAAGACCTGGTCCTTGTCCTCGAAGCGCATGCCCAGCGCGATCAGGATCTTGCGCTTGGTGTCCATCCGGCAGTTCATTCCCTTCTCCACGGAGTGGATCGTGCGGAGGGCGACCCTGGCCTTCTTGGCCAGCTGCGCCTGGGTCATGAGCTTGTTCTCGCGCAGCTCGCGTACCCGATTCCGCTTGCGGGGATGCCCGTCGTCCATCTGTTCTGTGAAGCCCATGTGCTCCATGCCGTGGAGCTCCTCCCGGTCAAGTAGGGGTGCCCACCCTCATAGGCGCTCCCCATTGCGTATTCACCGCATACGATCGGGACCGCGAAAGCGCTTCTTTAGCTCTGGCCAGCGTTTACGCCGCCCGGACGCCGCAGCCCCGCACGCGGCAGACGCGACCGCCACGCGCGAATTTGCAAAGGTCTTGCGCGAGACTTGGCGCGCCGCGTGCCGGCAGCTGATGCGCAGCCGGACCGCATCGCTCGGTGACTCGTTCGGTGAGAGGGGGACGACCTGTCGCAGCCCGATTCCAGGCCCGGGGCCGGGCGCGCGCGGCGGATCTGGCGTCGGCTGTTGGTCGCGGCCCTGCTGCTCGGACTCGCCTCGGCAGGCGGCCTGGCCGCGCTGATCTACGGCGCGGACACCGAGTTCGTGGCGGGTGCGCTCTCGAGCGTGCTCGGAAAGCACGTCGAGATCGGGTCGATGTCGCTCCGGCCCGGAACGAGTCTCGAGATCGAGCTCGTGCAGGTCCGCGTCACGGACGCCGCGCTGCCCGATCAGCCGCCGCTTCTCGAGGTCGAGCGCGCGCTCGGCCGCCAGACCTGGCCGAGACTTCTGGCGGGTCAGTTCCTGCCGCTCGACTGGGTGCTCGATCGCCCGGTGCTGCGCCTGCACGCGAGAGGAAAAACGGCCGGACCCGAGCTCGAGCTGGAACGCCTGCCGCCGATCGGCCTCTCGGTGAGCGACGGCGAGGTCGCCTACGATCCCGGCGCGGGCGAGCCCTGGCTGATTCGCGGCCTGCGCGTCGAGGCCAGGCGCGCGGGCTTCGGCCGGCGGATCGAGGGCGAGGCGAACGCGCGCATCTCGCGCGGCGCAAGCGCCTTCGGCGAGCTGTCGCTGCGCTTCTCGGCCGGGCGCGGCGGAGGCGAAGCGAACGGCAGCGTCGTCGGGCTCGACCTGTCGCTCGCGCCCCAGACCGCCGTGCGCGCGCGCGGCCTCGCGAGCGGCAGCTTCGAGCTCGCCTACGAGCACGAGTCGGGGGCGGTGAAGGGCAAGCTCGACCTCGAGCTCGCCAAGCTCGATCTGCGCGTGCCCGCGCTCGACCGGCCGATCGCGCCCGCCCGCGCCAGACTGGCCACCGACGTCGACTGGGATGGGAGCGTGCTCTCGCTCGAGCTTCGGCCGCTCGAGCTCGACGATCTGGTCGCCAGCGGCTCGCTCGCGCTCGACACGCGCAGCCCGGGTCGGATCGCGCTCGACGTGCGGCTCGCGGACTTCGCGCCCGGGCGCCGCGACCGCTTGAATCCGCTGACGCTGCTGGGCATGAAGATCGCCACCTGGCGGCGCGTCGCGGAGCGGATCGAAGCGGGAACCGTCGCGGACGCGCATCTGGTGATCGACGTGCCGCGAACCACCGCGGGCGCGCGGCTCTCGTTCGACGCGCCGCTCGCGCCCGAGGCCTTCCGGCTCGAGCTTCGCGCGCGCGACGGGATCTACAAGCCCAAGCCCGAGACGCGGCTCGAGAACATGTCGGGCGAGCTGCGAATCGCCGGCAACGTGCTCGAGATCCACGAGCTGCGCATGACCGACGACGGCGAGGCGACGCCCGAGATCGACGTGCGCATCGACGGGCTCGACCGACTCGCCCACCTTCCGGACGACGAGGACAGCGTGATCGGCGGGCCGGGAATGCCGCTCACCGGGCTCGGCGCCGCGGTGGACGGACTGGTCGGCGACGAGCCGGGCGACGGCAGGGAATCCGCGCTCGATTTCACGGATCTGGCGCTGCGGCATCCGGCGTTCGTGCTGCCGCTTCGCGACGCGTCGGGAAGGCTTCGCTTCCCCGGCGGCGGCATCGCCAGCGAGGGCGTACGCGGAGTGCTCGGCGGCGCGCCGGCCGAGCTCGACGTGCGCTGGGACCCGCAGGCCGATCGCGTCTCGGTCGATGTCCGCTACCTCCGGGATCCGTCGACGGGCGCGGCGATCCGCGGCCCGACCTGGCTCTCGGGCGAGATCGCGCTCGATCGGCTCGCGCTCGGGGATCTCCGCGCCGCGAACCTGCGCACGCGGATCGAAGCCACGGGCGCGGACGTGCGCCTTTCGAGCCTCTCCGCCGAGCTCGCGGGCGGCTCGCTTTCGGGCTCGGGTCGAGTGGCGCTGGGCGAGCCGGATCGCGCGCCGTTCGGGTTCGACCTGGAGCTTCGCGATTTCGACGCCGCTCCCGTGGCGACAGCGCTCGCGCTTCCGGAGGCGAGCATCGTCGGGCGCGGCGACGCCGAGGGACGCCTCTCCGGCGCGCTGCGCAAGAGCGGGCGCTTCGCCGTCGACGGCGGGCTCGAGCTCCACGTCGAGCTTCGGGCCGGCAGCGTCGCCAAGCTCCCCGGGCTGGTCGCGCTCGCGCGCCTTCCGTCACTCTCCGGTGTCAGCGGCCTGCTCGGCCGGCCGCTTCCCTACGACCGGCTCTCGGCGGACTTCGGCCTGGCGGAGGGTCGACTCGCGATGACCGATGCCAAATTGCTCGGCCCGCAGCTGCGCATGCTCGGCAGCGGCGAGATGGATCTCAATACGCCGACCAAGGAGTCGGAGTTCGTGGTCGCCCTGCTGTTCCTGAAGACGCTCGACTCCGTGATCGGGAGCCTGCCGATCGTGCGCAACGTGATCCTCGGCAAGGATCGCAACCTGCTCGCGCTCTACTTCCGCCTGGACGGACCGCGCGACGACATGCGCGTGACGCCGCTCCCGCCCGAGCGCATTCGCGATGCGGTCGGCTTCGCGTCCGACGCCGTGATGAAGGGCGTGCGCACGCTGGGCAAGTTGATTCCGACGGGCGCAGAGGCCGCCGAGCCCGATTCCACACCCAGCCCTGCGCAGCCCTGAGGTAGACTCGGGCTCGGGTGAGCATTGAGTGACGCGGTAGAGCGGATCCGGCGCGAGATGGCGCGCGTGCTCGTCGGTCAGCGCGAGCTGGTCGACGGTCTGCTCGTCGCGCTGCTCTGCCAGGGGCACGTGCTGGTCGAGGGCGTGCCCGGGCTGGCCAAGACGACCGCGGTTCGCGCCTTCGCGCGCGTGCTCGACCTGGACTTCCGGCGCATCCAGTTCACGCCGGACCTGCTTCCGGCGGATCTGCTAGGCACGCAGGTGTACGAGCCCGCGAGCGGCAGCTTCCGCCTGCACCGCGGCCCGCTCTTCCACAACGTGATCCTCGCCGACGAGATCAACCGCGCTCCGGCGAAGGTGCAGAGCGCCCTGCTCGAGGCGATGGAGGAGCGCCAGGTCACGCTCGCGGGCGAGAGCCTGCGCCTGCCGGAGCCGTTCCTGGTCATGGCGACACAGAATCCGGTCGAGCAGGAGGGCGTCTACCGGCTTCCCGAGGCGCAGGTGGACCGCTTCATGCTGAAGCTCCGCGTCGACTACCCGTCGCGCGAGGAGGAGATCGAGATCGTGCGCAGCCGCACGGCGCCGGCGGACCTCGAGCAGCCCGAGATCGCGATCGGCGCGGTCGAGGTGATGAGCCTGCGCCAGACGGTGCGCGCGCTCCACGTCGAGCCGTCGCTCGTCGACTACGCGGTGCGCCTGGTCGAGAAAAGCCGCGAGCTCGACGCCGTCGAGCTCGGCGGCTCGCCGCGCGCGTCGATCTACCTGATCGAGGCCGCCCGCGCGCGCGCCTTCCTGGAGGGACGCGAGTACGTGCTTCCGGAGGACGTGAAGCGGGTCGCGCCTGCCGTCCTGCGCCACCGCCTGCTGCTCTCCTACGAGGCCGAGGCCGAGGGCTGCACGCCCGACGCGATCGTGCGCCAGGTGCTGGCCTCGGTTCAGACTCCGTGAAGCCGGACCCGATCCGCAGCGACGCGGCTCGCGCCTCGCGCGCGCTGCGCCTGCGCGCGCGCCGCGACGTCTCGACCTCGCTCACCGGCGCCTACCGCAGCGCCTTCCGCGGGCAGGGGCTCACATTCGAGGAGCTTCGCGACTACGCGCCGGGGGACGACGTGCGCTGGCTGGAGTGGAACGCGACCGCGCGGCTGGGGCGCCCGATCGTGAAACGAATGCGCGAGGAGCGCGACCTGGTGGTCGCGCTTCTGGTCGACCTGTCCCCTTCGCTCGAATTCGGCTTCGCGGGCGAGACCAAGCTCGAAGCCGTGCGCCGCGCGGCGGCCGCGCTGGCCGCGGCCGCGACCGCCGCGCAGGACCGCGTCGCGCTCGCGGTCTTTTCGGACGGGCTCGTGCAGGCGCTTCCGCCCGGCACCGGGCGGGCCGCGCTCGAGCGGATCTTCCGAGCGCTCGCGACGCCCGGCTCGGGTTCCGGCTCCGGCACCGACGCCGCGCCCGCGCTCGGCTGGGCCGCCGAGCGGCTGCCGCGGAACTCACTGGTCGCGCTGATCTCGGATTTCCTGTTTGCCGATCCCGGCGCGGTGCTGCGCCGCTGCGCGATCAAGCACGATCTGATCGCCCTTCGCGTTCGCGACCCGGCGGATCAAACCGACCGGCGGCTGCCCCCGGTCCGCGTGCGCGACGCAGAAGTGCGTCGCACGCGGCTCTGGCGGAGCGGCCGCGATCCGGACGCCCTGCTCGAAGCGGCGCTTCCCGAAGCGGTGCTGCGCTCCATCGGCGCCGACTGCGCCACGCTCGACAGCGGCACGCGGCTACTGCCCGGCTTGCTGCGCTTCTTCGAGGAGCGCGCGCGGAGGCGGAGTTGACCCGAGGCGCGCGGCTGGCGCTGCTCGCGCTCGTCACGGCGGCGTGCGGCGAGGTCGCGATCCCCGAGCCGGGGATCGGCGCGCGCGTCACGCTCGACCGCAGCCGCGCACGGGTGGGCGATCCGATCGGCGTCACCGTCGAGGTCGAGACGCCCGATGGCTTCGCGCTGCAGACCCCGTCCGCTCCGTCCGACGCGGCGTTCGCATCCGACTCGGTCCGACTGGTGGAGCCCGTCCGCACCGACACCGGACTGCGTCACCATCTGCTCTGGGTGGTGCGGGCGCGCGAGGTCGGCGAGCTGGCCCTGCCCTGGCTCGAGATTCCGCTGCTCGGATCGGACGGGGAGCTGCGCCCGCTTCGCGTGGGCGGGATTCCGGTCTCGGTGCGGTCGGTGCGCGCGGACCTGCCCGAACGCGCCGCGGTCTTCGACATCCGCGCGGCGCCCGCGATCGCGCCGACGCCCGTCTGGGTCTGGATCGCGGTCGCGCTCGCGATCGCCGCCGGCTCGACGGCGCTGCGCGCGCTGCGCCGTCGGGCGCGGGCGCTCCGCCAGGCGACGACGCGGCTCGAGGCGACCGGCCGCAGGGCGCTCGCGGAGCTCGGCGATCCCGATCGCGACGCCGACGCGCGCGCCGCCGCGGGCGCGATGCGCGCCGCCCTGCTCGAGTTCGTCGCCGGCGTGTGGGGAATCGACACGTCGAGCGCGACTCCGGCCGAGCTGCCCGCGGCGGTCGACCGCGAGCTGGTTCGCGTGCTCGCGGCACTCGAGCGCGCGCGCTTCGCGAAACGACCCCGGCTCGAGCCTGTGGCAGAGCTCGCGTCGACGGCGCGAGAGCGGGTGCGGAATGTGGCGAATCTCCGCGCTTAGCCCGCTCGAGGCGGCGGCGTACGGCGTCGAGGCCCCGCGACTTCTGCTCGCGGGGCTCGCCTGCGTGGCGCTCCTCGCGTGGCTCGTGCTCGCGATCGGGCCGCGCCGGCTGCGCGTGCCGAGCGCGGGGGCGAATCCTTCGCGGGTCCGGCCCGACCTCGCGTTCCTGGTCTCGGTCGCGCTGCGGATCACCGCGCTCGCGCTGCTGGTGCTGGCGGCCGCTCGCCCGATCGGGCTGGTGCCGGAGAACCCGGCGGGCGGAACCGGCGTGGATCTGCTGATCGCGCTCGACGCCTCGGGCAGCATGCTCGCGCTCGACGGGCAGCTCGAAGGGCGGCAGGTGACGCGGCTCGAGCTCGCCAAGCGAGCCGTCGCGGAGCTCGTGCGCGCGCGCGGCGGTGACCGGATCGGTCTGGTCGCGTTCGGCGAGCACGCGTTCACGCAGTGCCCGCTCACCGTCGACCATCGACTCGTGCAGGAGGCGCTCGAACGCGTCGAGGCCGGGCTGGTCGGCGACGCGACGGCGCTCGGCGAGGCGATCGGGCTCGGCGCGCGCAGGCTCTCGATCCCCGGCGGCCCCGAGGACGGTCGGCGCATCCTCGTGGTGGTCACCGACGGGCGCCACAACTCCGGAAAGCTCGCTCCGAAGACCGCGGCGGAGCTCGCCGCGATGGCGGGCGTGCGCATCCACACCGTCGGAGTCGGCAGCTCGGGGCTGGTGCCGTTCGCGCAGCCGGGCCGGGGCACCCCGATGCGCTTCGAGCGCGTCGATCTGGATCGCCCCACACTCGAGAGTGTCGCCTCCGCGACGGGTGGTCGTTTCTTCCACGCCCGCCGGCCGGAAGATCTCGCCGGCGTCGCGGCCGCGATCGACCGGCTCGAGGCGCGGCCGACCGCGATCGAGCCGCGCTACCGGCACGCGACGCTCGCTCCCCACGCGCTCGCGCTCGCGCTCGCCCTGCTTCTGCTCGAAGCGGGGCTGGCGCACGGGATGTTGCGGAGGCTGCCGTGAGCGGCATCGCGTGGCTCGCGGCCGGCGCGGTCGGAGTTCTCGCCGCGCAGGCGGCGCTTCGTGGCCGGCGCGAGCTGCTCGGCTGGCTGGGTCGGGATCCGACGCCAGCGACACGGATCGCGCGCGCGCTCGCGCTCACGCTCGCGGCGTTCCTGGTCGCGATCGCGCTCGGGCGCGCATCCGAGTCGCCCGAGGAGCTCTCGCACGACTTCGCCGACGTCGTGATCGCGATCGACGGCTCGTCGAGCATGGACGTCTCCGACGTCGCGCCATCGCGGCTGCGCCGCGCGCTGCGCACGGCCGAGAAATTGGCCGAGGAAGCGCACGGCGTCCGGCTCGCGCTGGTCGTGTTCGCGGGCGAGGCGTTCATCGCGCTTCCGCTCTCGCACGACCGCGACGCCGTGATCACCTATCTGCGCGCGCTCGACTCCGAGACGATCTCGGCGCGCGGGAGCGAGCTCGGCCGCGGACTCGCGGCGGCCGCGCGCGCCTTCGACCCGCGCTCGAGCCGGCCGCGCACGGTGCTGCTGCTCTCGGACGGCGAGCACTTCGGCCCCGCGCTGGACGCGCAGATCGCGGCGCTGGCGCGGCTCGGCGCGCGCGTCGTCTCGGTCGGCTATGGAACCGCGGCGGGCGCGGCGGTGCCCGGTCCGCTCGCGCTGGCGGAAGCGGTGCGGCGCGGCGAGCCGACGCTCTCGCGGCGCGACGACGCAGTTCTGCGTCGGATCGCGTCCGAGACCGGCGGCGTGTACTTCCTCGAGATCGAGGAGCGACCGACGACCGAGGATCTGCTGCCGCCACCGGCGCCTCGCGCGGAGCCCGAGCCGGCGCGCCCGGAAGGCTCCGATCCGCTCCTGCCCTGGCTCGTCGCCGCGGGCCTCGCGCTCGCGGCGGAGCTCTGGCTCTCGGGCGCCGGCTCGTCGCCGCTACGCGGGCTCGGGCGGCGCCGCGCAGCCGCCGCGGGCGCCGCCGCCGTTGCGCTGGCGACCGCGGCCTTCGGCCCGACCTCGAGCTGGCTCTCGCGCGGCGACGCGGCGCTCTCGGCCGGACGCGCGGAAGAGGCGCTCTCGCTCTACCGCGAAGCCGAGCGCGTCGGCGCGAGCGACGCGCGAACGCAGATCCGGATCGGAAACGCGCTCTACCGGCTGGAGCGGATCGACCAGGCCGCGAGCGCCTACCTGGAGGCGCTCCGCGCGGTCGATCCGGACGACGAGCTCGCACGCTTCAGCGCGAGCTTCAACCTGGGCAACACGCTCGTGGCGCAGGAGCACTTCGAGGAGGCGCGCGACGCGTACTGGGCGGCGCTGCTCGCGCGGCCCGACGAGATCGAGGCCAAGTGGAACTACGAGTTCGCGCTGCAGAAGATCGTCGAGCTCCCGCCCGTGCCCGAGACCGAGCCGAACCAGGACGAGCGAAGTGAGTCGGACTCGGAGGAGCCTGCGCCGAGCGGCGAGTCGAGCGCTCGCGGCGAGCCGGAGCCCGCGCCCGGCGGGCTCGACGAGCGAGAGGCCGAGCGCTGGCTCGCGACGCTCGACGAGCCGGTGGGAGACGCGCTGCGCCGCCAGATCACGAGCGAGTTCGACGGAAGGCCGCGCGGCCGACCGGGCGGGAGGACCTGGTGACTTCGCGCGGCGCGGCGCTGCTTCTGCTGCTGACCCTCGGCTCGGGCGCGGCGCGCGGCGACGACGCCGAGGCGCTCGAGGTGCAGGTCGAGCTCGACCGGGCCGAGGTCTTGGGGCACGAGCAGGTGGTGCTCGCGGTGCGGGTGCGCCACCCGGCGGGAGCACGCGCCAGCTGGGAGCCGCCGCCGTTCGACGGGTTCTGGGCCGAGCGGCTGGGAACGCGCGGGCTTGCGCCCGACGAGCGCGGCCGGCCGAGCACCGAGTTCCGACGCGCGCTCTTCCCGACGCGCACCGGCGCGATCGAGATCGACGACTCCCGGCTCCTGATCGCCGGAGAAGGCGGCGCGGAACGCGCGATACGGGTACCAGGCGCGGAGCTTCGCGTGCGAGCGCTTCCCAGCGGCGTTCCCGACGACGCGCTCGTCGGACGGCTCGAAGTGCGAACGGCGCTCGGCGACGATCGCTTGCGCCTGGGCAAGGCAGTCTCGCTCACGATCGAGCTCAGCGGCGAGGGCAACGTCTGGGACGCTGCGCCGCCCGCGCTCGAGCCGCTCGTCGGAGACGGCGTCGAGGTGTTTCCGGAGCCGCCCCTGCTCTCGATCGGAGAGAGCGCGGGACGCGCGACCACCCGCCGCACGTTCCGCTACGCGCTCGTGCCCGCGCGCGCGGGCCAGGTGCGCATCGAGCCGGTTCGCTTCTCGTACTTCGACCCGCAAGCGAGAGCGCTCGCGATCGCGGCCAGCGAGCCGCAGCTCTGCTCGGTCTTCGCGGGAAGCGCCGAGCCGGAGGAGCGAACGCCCTGGACCGAGCGCGCGAAGCCGCGCGAAGCCGCGCCGATTCCGCTCGCCGGGCTCGCGCTCGCCGCGGCGCTCGCGCTCGCCGCCAGCGCCGCCTACCTGGTGCGCTGGCGGCGCGCGCAGCTCGCCGGACTGCCGGGCCAGGGCGCGCCGTCGCCGCGCATGGCGTTCGACGCCGCGCTCGCGGCTCGCGACACCGCCGAGTGTCTGCCGCACCTCGCGCGCGCGGTTCGCGCCGGAATCGGCGTCCGCCACGGCTTCGACGCGTCACCGCTCACCAGCGCCGAGATCGCCGCGCGAAGCCCCGATCCCGGGGCGCTCGCGCTGCTGCGCGAGCTCGAACGCGCGCGCTTCGCCGGCCGGACGCGCGCCGACGACGAGCTGATCGAGCGCGTTCGCGCGCACCTGCGGCTCTAGCCGGTCCCGGCGCGCAGATCCTCGGGGCGATTCAGATTCCGCAGGCTCGCCAGCGCCGGATCGAGCGCGCGCAGGTCCTGCTCCGGGACGTAGAGCGTGTTCACGTCGCGAAGCAGCTTCTGCAGCGCGAGCTCGCCGCGCGCGATGCGGCGCTCGAGCTCGGGCAGCAGGCGGGGCCGGTAGATCGCGAGCAGCGGCTCGGGCCCGTTCGGGCCCAGCGGCGCCACGACGTCGGCGCCACCGTCGGCGGGCGCGAGCGCCAGCAGCGCTAGCAGCAGGCGCGGGTCGAGCTCCGGGAGATCGCAGGCCGCGACCAGCACGGCGCTGGCTTCGCAGGCCGCGAGCGCGGCCGCGACGCCGACGATCGGCGCGCGGACCTCGTGCCGATCGACGATGCACGGCAGTCCGAGCTCGAAGCTGCGATCCGGCCGCGCGACCAGGCGCACCCGCTCGACGCAGGCGCCGAGCGCGCTCGCGACTTTCGACGCCAGCGGAGCTCCGTCGTGGAGCAGGGTCGCCTTGTCGCGGCCCATTCGCGTCGAGCCGCCCCCGACGAGCACCGCTCCCTCGACGTGGGAGAGCCTCAAAGCCCGGGCTCTTCGCGCAGATCGTCGGAGTGCAGCAGCTGCACGGGAACTCGAGAGCCCACCGGCAGATGCGTCAGGTCCTCGGCCACGAAGGCGAGCGCATCCGCCCGCACCATCGAGAGCAGGATGTTCGAGGCCTGCTCGCCGGTCGGCCGCGCGTGCAGGCCGTCCGCGCGCCGCTCGAGCACGACGCGCACGAAATGCGCGCGGCCGGCCGGCTTCTCGTAGCTCTCGTCGAGAACCGCCGGCTCGACCGGACGGTACACGCGTCTGTGTCCCATCATCCGCAGCAGGCCCGGGCGCACGAACTGCTCGAACGTGACCAGCGTCGAGACGGGATTTCCGGGCAGCGCGAAGATCGGCCGTCCGCCCACGGTCGCGAACGCGAGCGGCGCGCCGGGCCGCATGCGAATGCGCCAGAGACGCATCTCGCCGCCGAGCCCGGTCAGCACCTGCTTGATCCAGTCGTGGTCGCCGACCGAGACGCCGCCGGTGGAGATCACCGCGTCGCAGCGGAGCGCCTCGCGCAAGCGCGCCGCGATCGCGTCGGGATCGTCGGGCGCGATGCCCAGGTACACCGGCTCCGCGCCGATCTCGCGCAGGCCCGCGGCCAGCGTGTAGGAGTTCGAGCTCGCGATCCGGCCGTCGTCGCGCAGCCGGTCGGGCTCGACGAGCTCGTCGCCGGTCGCGAGCACGGCCACGCGCGGACGCGCGCGCACCAGTAGCTGCGAGCGCCCGAGCGCGGCGAGCATGCCGACGAGCGGCGGGCGCAGGCGGTCGCCGGGGCTCGCGACGAGCGTGCCCGGGTCCACGTCGGACCCCGCGCGGCGGATGTGCTGCCCGGCCGCGACAGCGCGGCGGACGCGAACCCGGTCGCCCTCGGTCGCGGTGTCCTCGATCATCACCACCGCGTCCGCGCCTTCGGGAATCGCCGCTCCCGTCATGATCCGCGCCGCCTCGCCGGGGCCGATCGCGCGGAGGCTTCTGCGCCCCGCGGGAAGGTCGTCGACGACACGCAGAAGTGACGGCGCGCTCGAAGCGTCCGCGGCGCGGAGCGCGTAGCCGTCCATGGCCGAGTTGTCCTCGGGCGGGATCCTGACCTGCGCGCGGATCTCCTCGGCCAGCACGCGCCCGGTCGCACGCTCGAGGCCCACGGACTCCGCTCCGAGCGCGGGCAGCGCGGCGAGAATCAGCTCGCGCGCCTCGGCCACGCCGACCGAAGACCGCTCCGCCTCGACACCGGCCTCGCGCATCACGCCTCCCGGGGGTAGTCTGCCCAAAACCTAGGCAGATCGCCCCGCGATCGCCGCGGCGAGAGCCGCAGGCGCTCGGGCTCCCCTCCAAACCGCCGGCGGCTCCGATGGAAGAATCCCTCCGACGCCTCGACGACATCCTCGGCTCGCTCCGGGTGGGCATCCTCGCGATCGATGCCGACGCCCGCGTCGAGCTCGAGAACCCGGAGGCGAGCCGGATCCTGGGTCAGTCGGCCGTCTCCGCCCTGGGCCGGCCGCTTCGCGACGTGCTCGGCGAGAAGCACCCGGCGACGCGGCTGCTCGAGACCGCGCTCCGGGACCGGCGCACCGTCTCCGAGCACGGCTGTCTGGTGCCGGACCGTCTCGGCGGGCGCCCGCTCGTGGTCGACCTGGCCGCTTCGCCGCTCGGCAGCGGCGGCGAGCTCTCGGGCGCGGTGCTCTCGCTTGGCGACCGAACGATCGGCCTCGAGCTCGAGGACCTGATCGGCCAGCGCGCGCGCGCGGAGCTCTTCGCGCAGCTCGCGGCCGGCATCGCGCACGAGCTGCGCAACCCGCTCTCGGGCATTCGCGGCGCCGCGGAGCTGCTCCTGGCCAAGCTCGGCGACGCGGCCCTGCTGCGCTACCCGGAGCTGATCCGCGCCGAGAGCGACCGCATGCGCCGTCTGCTCGACGACCTGGCGGAGCTCACCCGCGGCGGCGATCTGCGCCCGAGGCGCGCGAACCTGCACCGCGTGATCGACGACCTGGTCGAGCTGCACGGCCGCGCCGAGAGCTGGACCGGCATCAAGATCTCGCGCGAGTACGACCCGAGCATTCCCGAATTCGAGTTCGACCCCGACCGCACCACGCAGGTGCTGCTGAACCTGGTGCGCAACGCCGCGCAGGCGATGAACGGCAAGGGCACCCTCACGCTGCGCACCCGGATCGAGTCGGCGTACCACCTGGAGCGCGTCGGACCCGAGCGCGCGCGGCTGGTGCGGATCGACGTCGAGGACACCGGGCCCGGCATTCCCGACGAAGACCTGCCGCTCCTGTTCACGCCGTTCTTCACGCGGCGCAGCGGCGGCACCGGGCTCGGGCTCGCGATCGCGCAACACTGGACGGTGAAGCAGGGCGGGCGGATCGTGGTCACGAGCCGGGTCGGAATGGGCACGCGAATGCGCGTCGAGCTGCCGCTGCGAAGGCCCGCATGAGCCGGATCCTGGTCGCGGACGACGAGCCCTCGATCCGACTGGTGCTTCGCGACGCGCTCGAGGGCGCCGGGCACGAGGTCGTCGAGGCTGCCGACGGAAACGTGGCGCGCGCGCTGCTCTCCGCGCAGCCGATCGACCTTGCGCTGCTCGACCTGCGCATGCCGGGGCCGTCCGGACTCGAGCTGCTGGACGAGCTGCGAAGTCGCGGCGCGGACGCTCCGCCGGTGGTGATCATGACCGCGCAGAACACCTTCGAGAACGCCGTCGAGGCGATGAAGCGCGGCGCGTTCGACTACCTGACCAAGCCGTTCGAGCTGCCGCAGCTCGAAGCGCTGATCGAGAAGGTGCGCCAGCAGCGCAGCCTGCGCGGCGAGGTGACGGCGCTGCGGCGCAGGGTGGGCGAGGCGTTCCGCAGCGGCGAGGTCCTGGTCGGCCGCACCCCCGCGATGCTCGAGCTCTTCAAGACGATCGGCCGCGTGGCGGCGAGCGACGCCGCGGTGCTGATCCTGGGCGAGAGCGGCACCGGCAAGGAAGTCGTCGCGCGCGCGATCCACTACCACTCGCGCCGGCGCGAGGGACCGTTCGTGGCGGTGAACATGACCGCGCTCCCCTCCGAGCTGATCGAGGCCGAGCTCTTCGGACACGAGCGCGGGGCCTACACCGGCGCGGTCGAGTCGCGCGTCGGACGCTTCCGCGAGGCCCAGGGCGGCACGCTCCTGCTCGACGAGATCGGGGACCTGCCGCTGCCGCTGCAGGCGAAGCTGCTGCGCGTGCTGCAGGAGCGCGTGGTGAGCCCGCTCGGCGGCCGGCAGGCGATTCCGATCGACGTGCGCATCCTCGCATCGACGCACCGCGACCTGGAGGCGCTCGTGCGCGAGGGGCGCTTCCGCGAAGATCTGTACTTCCGGCTGAACGTGGTTCCGCTGCGCGTGGCCCCGCTGCGCGAGCGCAAGGCCGACATCCCGCACCTGGTCGCCCATTTCGTCGAGCGCTTCGCGGACGAGCTCGGCGTGCCGCGCCGCTGGCCCGGCGAGGCTGCGCTGGCGCGGCTGCAGAGCCGCTCCTGGCCGGGAAACGTTCGCGAGCTCGAGAACGCGATCAAGCGCGCGCTGGTGCTCGCCGCGGGTCCCGTGCTCACGCCCGACGACATCGATCAGGCGACCGCCGCCTCTCAGGCTCCGGCGACATCGGACTGGGCGGAGCTCGCCCGGCGCGAGCTCGTCTTGCGCTTCGCCTCGGGGCCGGAGGCCGGGGAGGAGGACGGAGCCCGCGGGCCCTACTGGAGCTTCGTCTCGCGCCTGGAGCGCGCGATCATCCGCGAGGCGCTGGCGCACTCGCGCGGCAACCGGATCCAGGCCGCGCGGCTGCTCGGCATCAACCGCAATACGCTGAGCAAGAAGATCGCCGAGCTCGAGATCGGAACGCCGGACGGGGGCGACACCGAATCGTGACGCGCCCCGCGATCGAGAGGGTTCGCGGCGTCTACGTCCTCGTCGACGACGATCCGCGCTGGCGCAACGACGTGCGCGCGCAGCTCGAAGGCGCGCTCTCGGGCGGCGCAGCCGTGGTCCAGCTGCGGCTGAAGCACCTGGGCGACGGGGACGCGCTCTCGCTCGCGCGCGAGGCGCGACGAAGGGCGCACGAGGCGGGCGCGCTGCTGTTCGTGAACGACCGCTTCGACCTCGCGCTTCTCGCGGGCGCGGACGGCGTGCACCTGGGGCAGGACGATCTCGCGCCCGAGCGGCTTCCCGCCGACGCGCGAGCGCGGCTCCTCGTCGGGCTCTCGACCCACACGCTCGAGCAGGTTCGCGAGAGCCGGGCACGACCGGTCGACTACGTCGCCTTCGGCCCGGTGTTCGGAACCGCCTCGAAGACCTCGGAGTACGCGCCGCGCGGGCTCGATCGCCTGCGCGAAGCGGTCGCGCTCGCAGGCCGGCCGCTGGTCGCGATCGGCGGGATCAGCGCCGCGAACGCGCCGGACGTGCGCGCCTGCGGAGCGGTCGCCGCCGCGCTGATCTCCGCGATCGCCGACGCCAGCGACCCCGCGGAGGCGACGCGTTACCTTGGGGCGCTCCTGCTCGGATCACCCCCCGGGAGAAGCTAGCCCGTTGGAACGCGCCGCTGGTCTGCTCGGGATCGTCTGCTTGCTCGCGATCGCCTGGGCCGCGTCGACCGACCGCAAGCGCGTGCAGTGGCGCCCGATCGGGATTGCGCTCCTGCTCCAGCTCGCGATCGCGCTGATCGTGCTGCGCACCCGGTTCGGCGCGGAATTCTTCACGCTCGTGAACGACGGCGCCGCCTCGTTCATCCGCGCCTCGAACGTGGGCATCGAGTTCGTCTTCGGCGCCTGGCCCGAGTCGGTGCTCGGACCCGACGGACAGGCGCTGCGGCTTCCGTACGTGTTCGCGATCCGCGTGCTGCCGATCATCGTCTTCATGAGCAGCGTCTTCGCGGTGCTGCAGCACTTCGGGATCCTGCAGCGGGTGGTCGAGGTGCTCGCGCTCGGCCTGCGCCGGACGCTTCGCACCAGCGGCGCGGAGTCGCTCGCCGCGATCGCCGAGATCTTCCTGGGCATGACCGAGGCGCCGCTGATGATCCGGCCGTACGTGCCGGGGCTCACCCGGAGCGAGCTGTTCTGCGTGATGACGGCGGGCCTGGCGACGGTCGCAGGATCGGTGCTGGTCGCCTACATGGGCATGCTCGGGCCCGAGTACGCCGGGCACCTGGTAGCGGCGAGCTTCATGGCCGCGCCCGCCGCGATCCTGATCGCGAAGATCATGGTGCCCGAAGACGGCGAGCCCGAGAGCCGCGCGGCGGCGCACCTCGACATCCCGCGCACGACCGTGAACGCGATCGACGCGGCCGCGAGCGGCGCCGCCGACGGCGTCCGGCTCGCGCTCAACATCGGCGGAATGCTCGTCGCGTTCGTGGCGATCGTGCACGTCGCCAACGCCGCGCTCGGCTGGACCGGGGCGTGGATCGGCGTTGCCGGGCTCTCGTTCGAGCGGATCCTCGGCGTTGCTCTCGCACCGCTCGCGTTCGTGCTCGGGGTGCCCTGGCGCGACGCCGCCACGGTCGGCGAGATGCTGGGCGTGAAGACGGTTCTGAACGAGTTCATCGCCTTCCAGATGCTCGCCGACGCCAGGGCCGGGCTCGACCCGCGCTCGATCGTGATCGCGAGCTACGCGCTCTGCGGCTTCGCGAACTTCGGCTCGCTCGCGATCCAGATCGGCGGTCTCGGCGGGATCGCGCCGGAGCGCCGCGGAGACGTGGCACGCGACGCGCTTCGCGCGCTCTGCGCGGGGTCGCTCGCGAGCTTTCTGACCGCCGCGGTCGCGGGCCTGGTCTACTGAGAGGCTGCGGGCGGCTCGGCGAGCGGCAGGAAGAGCCGTACGACGGCGCCACCCGACTCACGGTTCTCGCGCCGGAGCGAGCCGCCGCTCGCCCGCGCAATACGCTCCGCGGTGTAGAGGCCGAGGCCGAGCGCCCCGGGCTTGGAGGTCCTGAAGGCCTCGATCGGCATCTCGAGCTCCGCGGGCGTGAAGCCGGGGCCATCGTCGGCGATCTCGAGCGCAGCGACGTCCACCTCGTGGCGCACGCTCACGCGGAGCTCGACCTGTCCACTCGGCTGGACTCCGCTCCCCTGGCAGGCGTTCTCGAGCAGGGCGTCGAGCGCGCGCGTGAAGCCTTCGCCGCCGCAGCAGACGGACACGCGCAGGCCGCGGGCGTCCGGATCCGGCTCGCGAACCACGAGCCGGATCCGCGGGTGCCGCTCGCGCGCGCGCTCGGCGCAGTCCGCGATGGCCTGCGGCAGCTCGACGGCTCGGAGCAGATCCGAGCTCGGTGTCGGGTTCGCGCGCGGCTTTCGCTCGCTCTCGATCAGCGCCTTCAGGCGCTTCAGCGCGTCGATCATCTGCTCCGCCGAGGTCGCGAGATCCGCGCGGCCGTCGGCGGAAGGCGAATCCGCGCGGGTCGCGTCGAAGAAGAGCTGGCTCGAGAGCAGCGCGGCGGAGAGCGCGTTGTTCACGTCGTGGCCCAGCCGCCGCAGCCCGAGAAGCTGGGGGTCGCGGGTGTCGAACTGCTCCGTGCAGTCCTCCCAGAGACGGGCCTCGAACGCGCGGCGCAGCGCATCGGCGTTCGCGCGCTCGCGGATCAGTCGGCCGCGAAGCGCGAACGCCAGCGCAGCAAGCGCAGCCACCGCCGCGATCGCACCGACGAGGAGCGCGAGAAGCAGCTCATTCGCGTCCGCGGCGCTCTCCCCGGGCCTGGGCGAGCTCGATCAGCCGCACCGCCTGCTGCACGGCCTGCCGACTCACGCCGAGTCGCCTCGCCGCGCCGCTGCGGCTTCCGTTCTCGCGCGCGAGCGCCTCGTCGACCATCACGCCGCGCACCTTCTCGAGCACCTGCCGCATCGGCGTGTGACCGACATGCGCGGCGACCACCGGCGCGAGGTCGGGATGGTCGGCGAGGGTCGCCTCGAAGGCCGCGGCCAGGTCTTCGAGCGAGATCGGCTTGGGCAGGTAGCGGCGCGCGCCGAGCCGGGCGAGCTCGAAGGCCTCCTCCGCAGACGCTTCGCCGCTCATCGCGATCACCGCCGGCGCCGGCCGCATCGTCACGGCCTTCTCGACGACCGTTCGGCCGCTCCCGTCCGGGAGCATCACGTCGACCATGACCAGGTCCGGGCGGAGCTCGAGCTGATCGAGACCGTCGCGAACCGAGCCGGCCTCGAGCACCTCGCCGCCCCAGGTGCGCGCTGCGCTCGCGAGCGACCGCCGCACCAGTTCGTGGTCCTCGACGATCAGCACGCGGATCTGTCCAGTCTGCATGACGACAGCGCGCCTCCCCAAGTGCACGGTAACACGCCGGAAAGATTCAGGACCGCTGCAAGACAACTTGCATTCCAACTCGTACGCGAACGCGGTAATTCTTTCAAAAGCGAGAAAGGTCCCTTCCCTCTCGCTCCAGAGCCACTCCGCGGGCTAGCTCGCTGAGGAGGGCTCGTCGGGGGCGGCGCAGACCAGGCGGTCGGCGCCGCCTCCGAAGTTTTTCACACCAGCAGCGTGGCCATCGAAGGCTGCGCCGCCACGTGGCGCCGGTGCGTTTCGGTGTAGGTCTCGCGCCAGAATGCGTCGATCTCCTCGGGCGAAGGAAAGCCCGCCGAGAAGCCGGGACGGATCGGATCGAGCGCGAGCTGCGCCGCGCGGATGAAGTGCGCGAGCAGCGTGCGCGGGTCTTCGTCGCCGACCGCGATCCGGATCGTGGTCTTCGAGATTCCCGCCGCGCGCAGCGCGTCGGCGTCGAGCTCGGAGTGGCTCGTGAGCGCCGGGCAGAGCACCACCGTGTTCGTCTGCCCGAGGCTCACCTGCAGCCCGAAGCTCGGCTCCAGACAGTCGAAGAAGCGCTTGAACGCCTCGATCCCGATCGGTGTCGCCTCGCCCGGCCCGCCGGGGAAGTCGATCGTGAACAGCGGCGCAGGAAGCCCCAGGTAGAGCAATCGCTCCCGGAGCTCCGCGTTCTCGTCGCCCGGCACCGCGTTGCAGCGCACGTGGATTGCCGGATGGCGCGCGAGCACCCCCGCCAGCACCCGCGTCCCGATGCACTTCTGCAGCATGCGCAGCTCGAGCGTGCGCATGCCGTTGATCACCTCGAACGCCTTGTCCGCGTCGAGGAACGCGCCCTTCACGTAGTAGACGTTCCAGAACAGCGTGTCGCTCCAGTCGTAGCGCCGCATGCGACCGTCGGGGCCGGGCGCCTCGAGCGAGGACCCCTTCGGCAGGAACATGCGCTCGTTTCTCGCGATCGCGACGCCCGCGGTGGTCGTGCCGGTGCCGACCAGGTCCTTCGTGTAGGAGTGGATCACGAAGTCCGGCCGCTCCCGCGGGTCGGAGCGGCGCAGCACCGGGTGCAGGAACGGCGTGCCGACGGTCGAATCGCAGATCACCTCGAGGCCCGCTTCGTGCGCGGCGCGGCAGATCCCCGGGACGTCGAGCACGTAGCCGTGCGGATTGCAGGGCGACTCCAGGTACACGTAGATGCGTCGGCCCTGCGAGATCCGGTCGCCGAGCTCCTCGCGGGTACGCGCCAGCGCGGCCGCGAAGTCGGCCGTGCCGGTTCCGTCGAAGAAGCGCACCGCGATGTCGAGGTTGCTGCGCTTTCCGTACCAGTCCTGCAGCAGCTGGTGCGCGCCGCCGTAGACGTTGCGGCTGGCGAGCACGACGTCGCGGTAGCCGACCAGGTGCGCGAGCACGGCGTCGATCGCGGCCATTCCGGAGTTGAAGTTCCAGGCGAAGTACTCGCCGGCCAGCCCCCCGCACTCGACATCGACGACGTGGTTCGCGAGGCACGTCGAGGTCGGGTTCATCAGCCGCGAGTAGATCTCGTGCAGGAGCTCCTTGCCCTGGAACGCGTCGTCGATCCACTCCGTGCACGCGTACAGGTAGGT
>VGRW01000024.1 GCA_016875225.1 Deltaproteobacteria bacterium | reverse complement strand
CATCAGCGCCGCGGCCGCGTTGTTGCTGATCACCTCGGTCAGCAGCATCGTCCCGAAGTAGACCAGCGCGAGCGCCCCGAGCGGTCCGACGTCGCCGACGATCCCCGCGAGCTGGCTTGCGATCGCGGCCGCTACGCCCGTCTTCTCCATCGCCGAGCCGATGCCCAGCGCCGCTGCGATCGAGATCAGGATCGACCACTCGATGCTGCGGCGCGCCTGCGCAGCGCTGATGCAGCGGGTGGCGACGAGCGCGCCCGCGGCGAGAAACGCCGCGATCGAGATCGGCAGGACCTCCAGCGTGACGGTCGCGATCAGCGCGGCCAGCACGCCGAGCGCGACCCAGGCGCGGTCGTAGCGCGGGTTCTCGGTGCCCGCGATCTCGCTCACCAGGTAGAAGTCGGGGCTGTTGCCGTGGACGCGCGCGAAGCCGGGCGCGGTCTGCAGCAGAAGCGTGTCGCCCGGCCGAAGCACGATGTCGCCGATCTTCCCCGCCACGCGCTCGCCGTTTCGGTGCACCGCGATCACCGCGGCGTCGTAGACGGTGCGGAAGCCCGCGTCGCGGATGCTGCGCCCGACCAGCGGCGAGGAGTGCGAGACCACCGCCTCCGAGAGCCGCCGCCCGGGATCCGACGGGGCGGGGCGCTCGTCGTCGCTCGCCGGCACCAGGCCGCGGATTCGCGACAGGTCGACGATCGTGTCGACCACGCCCGCGAAGACGAGCCGGTCCGATTCGAAGATCACCTCGTCCGAGGCGACCGGCGTGATCACGCGCCCGGCGCGATCGATCTCGACCAGGAACAGGCCGGGCAGGTGCCGCAGCCCCGCGTCCTCGACGCTGCGATTGGCAAGCGGAGAGCGCAGCTCGACGATCATCGCCACCGTGTACTCGCGACGGGCGTCGCCGAGGTCCTCGGTCGGCTCGCGGCGCGCGGGCAGCAGCCTGGGCGCGACCCAGACCAGGTAGGCCAGCCCGGCGACACAGACGGGAATTCCCACCGGCGCGAGCTCGAAGAAGCCCATCGGCTTCATCCCCGACTGCAGCATCATTCCGGCGACCGTGAGATTGGTGCTGGTGCCGATGATCGTGGTGACACCGCCGAGGATCGTCGCGAAGCTCAGCGGGATCAGGAAGCGGCCCGGCGACATGCGGTTCCGGTGCGCCCAGTCGATCACGACCGGGGTCATCATCGCGACGATCGTGGTGTTGTTCAGGAACGCCGAGACGGTCGCGATCGGGAAGACCATCCGCAGCAGTCCCACGCGCTCGCTCCGCGTGCGGCCGAAGATGCGCCCGAAGCTCGCCTCCAGCGCGCCGGTGGCCCGCAGAGCCGCGGCGAGCACGAGCAGCGCTCCGATCGTGAGCATGGATTCGTTCGCGAAGCCGGCGAACGTCTCGGCGGGAGTGAGCACGCCGGCGGCGGCGAGCGTGATCACGCCTGCCATCAGGATGACGTCGGGGCCGGCGAGCTCGCGCGCCATCGCGGCGATCGCCGCGACCAGGACCGCCACCGTGAGCCAGGCCTCGAATTCCATTCGCGCGCGACGATAGCCCTGTGGAGCTTCCCGCTCAAAGCCCGCCTTGCGCGGCGCTGCCGGGACGTGTACCCCAAGCGGATCTCGGGAGGTAGCATGCGGGGGGTTTGGCGGGCCGGTTCCGTCTGCACGGCGCTTCTTCTCTTCGCGCTCGCGTGTGGCAGCGAGCAGCGGGCGGCCGACGCGATCCTGGTCGGCCACGTCGCGTCGATGACCGGCGACACCGCGACCTTCGGGCGCAGCGCCGACCAGGGCATGCGGCTCGCGATCGAGGAGCTCAACGCGGCGGGCGGCGTGCTCGGTCGCCCCCTCGAGCTGATCACCGAAGACGACCGCTCGATCACGGAAGAGGCGCGCACCGCGGCGCAGAAGCTCCTGCAGCGCGACCGGGTCGTGGCGCTGCTCGGTGAGGTCGCGTCGTCCCGCTCGCTCGCCGCGGCGCCCGAGGCGCAGCGCGCGCGCGTGCCGATGATCTCGCCCGGCTCGACCAACCCGAAGGTGACCGAGGTCGGCGACTACGTGTTCCGGGCCTGCTTCATCGATCCGTTCCAGGGCGCGGTGATGGCGCGGTTCGCGGTCGAGGACCTGCGCGGTCGGCGGCTCGCGATCCTGTTCGACTTCAAGCAGGACTACTCGGTGGGTCTGGCCGAGTTCTTCCGCCAGAAGGCGCGCGAGCTCGGCGCGGAGATCGTGGCCGACGAGCGCTACACCAGCGGCGACATCGACTTCCGGCCGCAGCTGACCACGATCCGCGCCGCGAATCCCGACGCGGTCTTCGTGCCGGGCTACTACACCGAAGTCGGTCTGATCGCGCGCCAGGCGCGCGAGAAGGGCCTGAACGTGCCGCTTCTCGGCGGCGACGGCTGGGATTCCGAGAAGACCGTCGAGATCGGCGGCGCTGCCGTCGACGGCTACTACTTCTCGACCCACTACGCCGCGGACTCGGACAACCCGCGCGTGCAGGAATTCGTGCGCAAGTTCGCGGCGAAGAATGGCGCAACGCCCGACGCGATGGCGGCGCTGGGCTACGACGCGGCCGGGATCCTGGCGGACGCGCTCGGCCGCGCGGGCGGGACCGACGGCGCGAAGCTCCGCGACGCGATCGCCTCGACGTCCGGCTTCGACGGCGTGACCGGCAGGATCTCGATGGACGAGAAGCGCAACGCGCGCAAGGACGCCGTGGTGCTCGAGATCGAGGGCGGAAAGTTCCGCTATCACAAGACGGTGTCGGCCGACTGACGGCCGTCGGGTCCCGTGGAGAACCTGCTCGAGCAGCTGCTGAACGGGATCCAATGGGGCTCGATCTACGCCCTGATCGCGCTCGGCTACACGATGGTGTACGGCGTGCTGAAGCTGATCAACTTCGCCCACGGCGAGGTCTACATGGTCGGCGCGATGGTCGGCTACTACGCCGCGGGTTTCCTCGGCGTGGCGGACGCGCCGTCGATCGGGGCGCTGCTGATCGTGCTGCTCGCCTCGATGGTCGCCTGCGGACTGCTCGGCGCGCTGATCGAGCGGATCGCGTACCGGCCGCTGCGCGGCGCCGGGCGGCTGGCGCCGCTGATCACCGCGATCGGCGTGTCGCTGCTGCTGCAGAACGCGGGGCAGCTGGTCTTCGGCGCGGATCCGAAGTTCTTCCCGCCGCTGATCCGCTCGGAAGCCGCGCTGCGGATCGGCGGGATCGCGGTCTCGAACATCCAGATCGTCGTGCTCGTGACGGCGATCCTGCTGATGGGCGGCCTGCAGTACGTGGTGCGGCGAACGCGCTTCGGACGCGCGATGCGCGCGGTCTCGTACGACGCGCCCGCCGCCGCGCTGATGGGCGTGCCGGTGGACCGCGTGATCCTGGGCACGTTCGTGCTCGGCTCGTGTCTGGCGGCGGCCGCGGGAATCCTGGTCGGGCTTTCGAACCCGAAGATCGATCCGCTGATGGGGCTGATGCCCGGACTGAAGGCGTTCGTCGCGGCGGTGCTGGGCGGGATCGGAAGCATTCCCGGGGCGATGCTCGGCGGGATCCTGCTCGGAGTCATCGAGACACTCGTGACCGGCTATCTCTCGAGCACGTACCGCGACGCGATCGCGTTCGTGATCCTGGTCCTGATCCTGCTCTACCGGCCGACCGGCCTGTTCGGCGCGCCGCAGACCGAGAAGGTCTAGGCGTGCGCGTTCGCTCGCTGGCCGGCGCAGTCGCGGCGCTCGGAGCTCTGGTCCTGATCGACCAGATCGCGCCGCGGCTGCTGAACCCGTACTTCGTCACGATCCTCTCGCGGATCGGAATCGCGGTGATCGCCGCGGTCTCGCTGCAGCTCGTGAACGGATTCACCGGCCAGTTCTCGATCGGGCACGCCGGCTTCATGGCGATCGGCGCGTACGCCTCGGCCGCGCTCTCGGTCTTCGCGGGCGCGGAGGGGCTGGAGCTCGCGGCAACTTTCGTTCCGATCTCCGTCGCGCGGGTCGCGTACTTTCCGCTGGCGCTCGTCTTCGGCGGGCTCGCGGCGGCCGTCGTCGGAATCTTCGTCGCGGTGCCCGCGCTCCGGCTTCGCGGCGACTACCTCGCGATCGCGACGCTCGGCGCGGGCGAGATCATCCGCATCGCGATCCTGAACATCGACGCCGTCGGGGGAGCGCGCGGCTTCTCGCTCGCGTCGTCCGCGCATCCGGCCGTCGACCTGCGCTTCGAGGGGCTGGGCGGCGTGTTCGCGGTCGCGGCGCTCACGGTGCTCGCGATCGCGCGGCTGGTCTACTCGGGTGGGGGGCTCGCGTTCCGGGCGGTGCGCGAGGACGAGACGGCGGCCGAGTCGATCGGGATCGCCACCACGCGCGTGAAGGTCGAGGCGTTCCTGGTCGCGAGCTTCTTCGCCGGCGTGGCCGGCGCGCTCTTCGCGCACAGCGAGGGCTACATCCACACCAACAGCTTCGGCTTCGTGCGCTCGTTCGAGCTGGTGGTCTTCGTGGTGCTCGGCGGCCTCGGCTCGATCTCGGGCGCGATCCTGGCTGCGGCGACGCTCACGGCCGCGCCGGAGCTTCTGCGCGGACTGGGCGACTGGCGCATGGTCCTGTACTCGCTGCTTCTGATCGCGATGATGCTCTCGCGCCCGCAGGGCCTGCTCGGGCAGCGCGAGCTCTGGCCGATCTCGCTCCTCACGCGAGGTTCGAGGTGAGTCTGCTCGAGATCCGCGGACTCAGCGTTCGCTTCGGCGGACTCACCGCTGTCTCGCGGCTGGACCTGCACGTCGACGAGGGGTCGCTCGTCGCGCTGATCGGACCCAACGGCGCCGGAAAAACCACGGCGTTCAACGTGATCACGGGTCTGTACGCCCCGAGCGACGGGAGCGTGCGCTTCGAAGGCCGCGAGATCGGCGGGGCCGCGCCGCACCGGATCTCGGCGCTCGGCATCGCGCGCACGTTCCAGAACATCCGCTTGTTCCGCAGCTTGTCGGCGCTCGACAACGTGCGCGCTGCGTTGCAGGGCTCCCGCCGCCGCGGGGTGAGCGACGTGCTGCGCCTCGGGAGCTGGAGCGCGAGCGAGCGGGCGGCCGAGGCCGAGGCGCGCGGACTTCTCGACGAGCTCGCGCTCGGGGCGTTCGCGGACGCGCGCGCCGACTCGCTGCCGTACGGCGAGCAGCGGCGGCTCGAGATCGCTCGCGCGCTCGCGACGCGCCCGAAGCTGCTGCTGCTCGACGAGCCGGCCGCGGGAATGAACCCGGCCGAGAAGCAGGCGCTGCGCGAGCTGGTCCGGCGTCTGGGCGCGAAGCGGGGGCTCACGATCGTGCTGATCGACCACGACGTCTCGTTCGTGATGAATCTCTCCGACCGCGTGGCGGTGCTCGATCACGGCGAGAAGATCGCCGACGGCGCGCCCGAGGCGGTGCGCCGCGACCCGCTGGTGATCGAAGCCTACCTCGGCCGCGACGGGGAGGACGAGGCGTGAGCGCGGCGCTGCTCGCGGTCGAGTCGCTCGACGTGCGCTACGGCGCGATCCACGCGCTGCGCGGCGTCTCGTTCTCGGTCGCGGCCGGCGAGATCGTCACGCTGATCGGCTCGAACGGCGCCGGAAAGTCCACGCTGCTTCGCGCGGTCTCCGGGCTGGTCCGGCCCAGCGCCGGCCGCGTCCTGCTCGAAGGCGTCGACGTGACCGGCCACCGGCCGGAAGCGATCGTTTCGCTCGGCTGCTCGCACGTGCCCGAGGGCCGGCGCATCTTCGCGAACCTGTCGGTGCTCGAAAACCTGCGCATGGGCGCGTGGCCGCGCCGCGGTGGCGAGGCCGAGGGTCTGGAGCGGGTCTTCGCGCTGTTTCCGCGCCTGCGCGAGCGGCTGACACAGGCCGGTGGCACGCTCTCGGGAGGCGAGCAGCAGATGCTCGCGATCGGACGCGCGCTGATGGCGGAGCCGAAGGTGCTGCTGCTCGACGAGCCTTCGCTCGGGCTCGCGCCGCTGCTCGTGAAGCAGATCTTCTCGATCGTGCGCGAGATCAACGCGCAGGGCACGACGGTGGTGCTCGTGGAGCAGAACGCGCACCAGGCGCTCCGCGTGGCGCACCGCGCCTACGTGCTCGAGACCGGAGCGCTCGCACTCGAGGGCAGCGCCCGCGAGCTCGCAAGCGACCCGCGCGTGCGCGCGGCCTACCTGGGGGACGGGGACGGCAGCCCCGGCCCGGCATGATCCGCGCCGTCCTCTGGGATCTCGATGGCGTCCTGATCGACAGCTACGAGGTCTGGTTTCACCTGTTGAACCAGACCTCGGGGGAGTTCGGCGGGATCCCGATCTCGCGCGAGGTCATGCGCGCCGGCTGGGGGCAGGGAATCGCGGCCGACGTCGAGCGGTTCTTCCCGCACAAGACCGTCGCCGAGACCGAGGCGCACTACCACGCGCACTTCATGGAGCACGCTCGGCACCTGCGCGTGGACCCGGACGCCTTCGCCGTCACGGAGGAGCTGCGGCGGCGCGGATTCGGACAGGCGCTGATCACGAACACGCCCTCGCCGCTCGCGATCGAGATCCTGCGCGCGGCCGGGCTCGCGCTCGACGCCGTCGTAGGCGGAACCGACGTTCCGCGCGCCAAGCCCGCGCCCGACATGGTTCACGAGGCGTGCCGCAGGCTGGGCGTTTCGAGCCGCGAGGCCATCGTCGTCGGTGATTCGCGCTACGACCGCGAGGCGGCGCTCGGCGCGGGCGTGCGCTTCGTCGGGCTGCGCATCGACTGCGACACGCGCATCGAGCGCGTTCGCGAGCTGCTCGAGCTGCCGGAGCTCCGCCCCGTTCGCGCCCCGACACCGTGATAGACTGCGCCTCGCAGTCACAGAGCACGAGGTGTCGAGATGGATCTCTCCTACAGCGCGGAGTACGAGGCGTTCCGCGCCGAGGTCGCGGGTTTCCTGGCGGGGAGCTGGCCGCTGAAGGGCGCGGAGGCGGAGCTCCCCTCCGAGCAGAAGGCGGCGCTGTTTCGCGGCCGCGCGATCGAGGCCGGCTACCTCGCGCGTTCGATTCCCAAGCGGTACGGCGGCTCGCAGCAGGCGCCGGACGTCCTGAAGGCGCAGATCATCCGCGAGGAGTTCTTCCGCGCGCGCGCGCCGGGCGATCTGGCGGGAATCGGGCCGAGCATGCTCGTGCCGACGCTGCTGGAGAAGGGCGCCGAGTGGCAGAAGGAGAAGTTCATCGGCCCGACGATGCGCGGCGAGATCGTCTGGTGCCAGGGCTACAGCGAGCCGGGCTCGGGCAGTGATCTCGCGTCGCTGCAGACCCGCGCCGAGATCGTCGGAAACGAGTGGGTGATCAACGGCCAGAAGATCTGGACCAGCGGCGCGCACGTGGCCGACTACATGTTCTGTCTCTGTCGCACCGAGCGCGACGCGCCCAAGCACGCGGGCATCTCCTACTTGCTGCTCGCGATGAAGCAGCCCGGCATCGAAGTGCGGCCGCTGCGCCAGATGACCGGGGCCTCCGACTTCAACGAGGTCTTCTTCAGCGACGCGCGCACGCCGCTGGACTGGATCGTCGGAAAGCGCGGCGAGGGCTGGATCGTCTCGCGCACCACGCTGAAGCACGAGCGCAACATGATCGGCGACGCGGCCACGACCGTGACCATGTTCCAGGGGCTCGTCTCGCTCGCGAAGCGGTCGCTGCGCGACGGCCGGCCCGCGCTCGACGACCCCGGGATCCGCCAGCGCATCGTCCAGCTCGAGGGCTACGTGCGCTCGCACCAGTACTCCGGCTACCGGCAGCTCACCAAGGCGGCGAAGGCGCAGGATCCCGGCCGCGTCGGACTGATGAACAAGCTGATGTCGACGAACCTCGGCCAGGAGATGGCGAAGATCGCGCTCGACCTGATCGGCGACGACGGCCTGCTCGAGCCGACCGAGCGCAGGCTCGGCGCGCCGCGCGAGAACGGCCAGTGGGTCGGCCAGTTCCTCTGGTCGCTCGGCTCCGCCGTCGCGGGCGGGACCGCCAACATCCAGCGCAACGTGATCGGCGAGCGCGGCCTCGGCCTGCCGCGCGACGCGGCGGCGCAGAGGAGCTAGTCCGATGAACTTCGATCTCTCCGAAGAGCAGGAGATGCTCCAGGCGACCGTCGGCCAGTTCGCCGCCGACCAGTGCCCGCCGACGCGGCGGCGCGCGATCTTCGACGGCCCCGACGGACATGACACCGAGCTGTGGCAGGGGCTGCTGGAGCTCGGGCTCGGCGCGATCGCCGTGCCCGAGGAGTACGGCGGCGCGGGGCTCGAGCTGCTCGACCTCGCGCTGGTCGCCGAGGTGCTCGGCGCGGGCGCGGTTCCCGGCCCGTTCCTGGGCCATTCGCTCGCGGGGCTCGCGATCCTGTACGCGGGAAGCGACGCGCAGAAGAAGACCTGGCTGCCGAAGCTCGCCGCTGGCGATCTGCTGGGAACCGTGGCGTTCGCCGAGGGCGACGGACGCTGGCAGCCGGACGAGTGGACGATGAACTCTGGCGCGACGATCGACGGCAGCAAGGCGCACGTGCCGTTCGGCGAGCACGCGGACCTGTTCGTGGTCGGCACGCGCGGCGGCGGCCTCGCGCTCTGCGAGCGCGGTGCGCGCGGGCTCTCGCTCGAGCCGCTGCGCGGAATCGACCGCACGCGCCGGATCTCGAGCTTGCGTCTTTCCGGCACGCCCTGTGACGTGCTGCCGGGCGGCCCCGCGGCGGCCGGGCGCGTTCGCGACGCGGCGCTCGTGATGCTCGCGGCCGATGCCTTCGGCGGCGCCGCCACGCTGCTCGACCTCTCGGTCGAGTACGCCAAGACGCGCCAGCAGTTCGGCGTCACGATCGGAAGCTTCCAGGCGCTGAAGCACCAGCTCGCCTCGATGGCCGTCGAGGTCGAGCCGGCGCGCGCGCTGTACTGGTACGCGGCGCACGCGTTCGACCGGATTCCCGAGGAGTCCGAGCGCAGCGCGGCGCTCGCGAAGGCGCACCTGACACAGGTCTACACGCAGGTCGCGCGCGACGCGGTCGAGGCGCACGGCGGGATCGGCTTCACCTGGGAGTCCGACGTGCAGATCTACTTCAAGCGCGCGCTCTTCGACCGCGCGTTCCTCGGCACGCCGGTCGTGCACCGGGAGCGCGCGGCCGTGCTGGCCGGCTGGTGAGGAGACAGGGATGAGCGGCGAGCGGCATACACGAATCGACGTCGAGAATGGCATCGCGCAGATCACCCTCGACCGGCCCGCGCGCATGAACGCCTGGACCGCGCAGATGGGCGCGGAGCTGAACGAGCACCTGCTCCGCTGCGACGAGGACGACGCGGTGCGGGTGGTAGTCGTGACCGGCGCCGGCCGCGCGTTCTGCGCGGGTGCGGACCTGGAGCGCGGCGGCGACACGTTCGCCGACGGCGGGGAGCGCGGCGGCGCGGCTCCGGCGCGGACGATCCAGCCCTGGGAGGTGCGCAAGCCGATCATCGCGGCGATCAACGGCGCGGCCGTCGGCGTCGGCATCACGCTGCCGCTGCAGTACGACATCCGGATCGCCGCGAGCGACGCGAAGCTCGGCTTCCTCTTCGTGCGCCGCGGCGTGGTGACGGAGCTCTCGAGCACCTGGATCCTGCCGCGGCTGGTCGGCATCGCGCGGGCGGCCGACCTGCTGCTCTCGGGGCGGATCGTGCTCGGCGAGGAGGCCGCTCGGCTCGGGCTCGTGAACGAGGCGGTTCCGGCGGAGCGCGTGCTGCCGCGCGCGCTCGAGATCGCGCGCGAGATCGCCGAGAACACGGCGCCCGTCTCGGTCGCACTCACCAAGCAGATGATCTGGGAGCATCTGGGCGGCCCGCCGCCGGCGCGTGTCGCGCGGCGCGAGGGCAAGGCTCTCTGGGCGCTGGGGCGGATGGCGGACGCGAAGGAGGGCGTGACGAGCTTCCTAGAGAAGCGCAAGCCGCGCTTCACGCTCTCGCCGACGAAGGACGCTCCGCCGCTCGATCCGCTCGATTGAGCCCGGAGCGCGACCGGATGCCGAGGAGCGCGGGCTGCATCTTCTGCAAGATCGTGCGCGGCGAGGCCGGTGCGCACCGCGTCTACGAGGACGCGCACACGATCGTCTTCATGGACATCTTCCCGGTCACCGACGGGCACGCGCTGGTGGTCACGAAGGACCACTTCGAGAACCTCTACGAGGTCGATGAGCCCACGCTCGGTGCGGTCGCGCGGGCGTCCCTTCGCGTCGCCGCGGCGATTCGCGCGGAGCTCGCGCCCGACGGGCTGATGGTCTTCCAGCTGAACGGCGAGGCCGCGGGACAGACGGTCTTCCACTACCACATGCACCTGATGCCGCGGACCCGCGGAGAGCCGCTGCAGCTCCACACGCGCGTGCCGGGCGATCCGGCACGACTCGCCGCGACCGCCGCGCGGCTGTCGGCCGCGCTGGAGCGGCTGGGGCTCGTGGATTGAGCTTGCGCGCGGGCACGCTCGCGCTGCAGCTCCTGCTCGCGATCGCCGCGGCCGCACGCGCCGGCGAGCTGCCGGATGCGTACGCGGGAATGAGTCTCGCCGCCGGCGACAGCCACCAGCACGCGGCAACGCTCTGGATGATCGAGCGACTCCAGCGCGAGCCGCCGGTGCCCGGGTTCCCGGGCGGCCTGCACGAGAACGGCTCGAGCGCCGACGCCTACGACGCGCTGCGCGAGGCCGGCTACGAGTGGGGCAGCCTCTCGCACCACGACACGAACCATCCCGGAGCGATCGCGAACGTCTGCCTGGAGACGGCGAGCGAGAAGTACCGCTGGTGGTCGATGAACGTCACGCCCGCGGGCTTCCCCGACGCGATGGCCGCGGAGGGAGCGGTGCTGGACCCCCGCGCGAACGAGGCGCTCGCGCTCTCGCGGCTCGCGACGTCCAGGACCGTGGAGGGGCCGGGCGGATTCCTCGCGCTCACGGGCCGCGAGTTCACCAACTACGCGTTCACACCGAAGGGTGTCGGACCTCGCGAGGGCGGACACAAGATCGTGATCCTGCCCGCCGAGACGCTCGGGCTCTGCGCGGAGGACGGGCGGCTCCGCGGCGACGAGTACTGCGCCGACGAGTTCCGGCTCTACCGCTGGCTCGCGACCTCGAGCCTGCCGCAGGGCGTACTGATCCAGGCGCACCCCGGCGCGGCCGACGCGATGGACCTGCGGCCTCTGCACCCGCGCAACGCTCCCGGCGGCTTCTCGGACGCGTTCGTGCAGGGCGTCGAGGTCAGCTCCGGCAAGCGCGACCCGGAGTGGGAGCCGAGCTACCAGCGCGCGCTGCGCCTGGGATACCGCGTGTTCCCGGCCTTCGGCTCCGACAGTCACGACGCGAAGGGCCCGCGCAGCGCCGCGTCGCTGCGCAACGGCGCGACGGTCTGCTGGGTGCGGGCGCGAACGCGCGAGGCGCTGATCGACGCGATGCACGCGCGCCGCTGCTACTACTCGGGCTCTGGGAAGCCCGCGCTCCGCTTCGAGATGCGCGCGGGCAAGCGGAGCGCGTGGCTGCCGATGGGAGCCAGGCTCGATGCGCCGGACGGCCGGGTCGACGTCCACCTGCTGGCGCTGAACGATCCGCGCAACGCGAACGGGGATCCGCGCCTGACCCGGCGCTTCGACGTCGTCGAGCTCGTCGACGCGAGCGACCGTGTGCTCGCGTCCGCACCGTGCACGCGCAGTATCGACGGGCGCGACCTGTGCCGGCTCGAGCTCGACGCGCTCGCGATCTCGGACGGCGCGATCTACCCGCGCATCCGCATGAAGGACCCGAACCCGGCGGGCTGCCGCTCGAAGCAGACGGCGCGCTCGGGAAACTGCGAGAAGCTCGTGATCGGAAGCGCCATCTACGTGAACTGGGCCCGGTTCCTCGAGTCGACACCGTACCGTGTCTGCCGATTCGGGGCGCGCGACGTGCCCTGCGGCACTCCGGGCTGCCTGCCTTCGGAGCTCGACCGGGACCAGGACGGCCATCCCGACGGCTGCGACGTCTGCCCCTTCCTCGCCAATCCCGACCAGGCCGATTCCGACAAGGACGGTTTCGGCGACGCCTGCCCCCGGCCCTAGACGCGGCCTCCCGCGCGCACCCTGCCGCACCTGGCAGGAATCGTGGGGTCTTTGTCATTGCGGCCAGAGCGGATCGCGGCCACCCTGCCTGCGATGCGCGTCGTCATGCTCGTCCATCCCGGGGTACAGGTGCTCGACGTCACCGGCCCGCTCGAGGTGTTCGCGAACGCGAACCGCCGGCTCGACGAGCTCGGCGACCGGCGCGCGAAGCGCTACGAGATCGAGATCGCCGCGCGCGAGCCGGGCCGGCTGCTCTCCACGTCCGGAATCGAGCTGATCGCGGGCCGCGGGCTGCGCGAGCTGCGCGCACCGATCGACACGCTGATGGTCGCGGGCGGCAGCGGAACCGCGCAGGCGCTGCGCGACCGAGAGCTGATCGGGTTCCTGCGCCGTCGCGCGCCGGGCGCGCGACGCGTCGCGTCGGTGTGCACGGGGGCGTTCCTGCTCGCCGAGGCGGGGCTTCTCGACGGTCGGCGCGCGACCACGCACTGGGCGAGCTGCGCGCGGCTGGCGTCGCTCTATCCGAAGGTCCGGGTCGAGAGCGATCCGATCTTCGTGCGCGACGGCAAGGTCTGGAGCTCGGCGGGCGTCTGCGCGGGAATGGATCTCGCGCTCGCGCTGGTCGAGCAGGACCACGGCCGCGAGCTCGCGCTCACGGTCGCGCGCTGGCTGGTGCTCTTCCTCAAGCGACCCGGCGGGCAGTCGCAGTTCAGCGCCGAGCTCGAGGCCCAGGCCACCGAGCACGACGCGATCCGCGCGCTGCAGAGCTGGGCACGCGAGCACCTGAGCGGTGGGCTGGGCGTAGGCGAGCTCGCCCGGCGCGCGGCGATGAGCCCGCGAAACTTCGCGCGCGTCTTCGCGCGCGAGGTCGGCGAAACGCCCGCGCGCTGGGTCGAGCGAGCGCGGGTCGAGGCCGCGCGGCGGCTGCTCGAGGAGTCCGACGCGGGCGTGGACGAGGTGGCGCGTCGCTGCGGCTTCGGCAGCGCCGAGAGCCTGCGCCGCTCGTTCCTGCGCCGCGTTCGCGTCTCGCCGGCCGCGTACCGGGCGCGCTTCCGCTCGGCCGCGGCCTGAGCCCGGACCCGATCACGAACCCACCAGGAGAACGACGATGGCCATCACGACCGGAATTCTGATCTTCGACGACGCGGAGGAGCTCGACTTCGTCGGACCGTGGGAGGTGTTCGGGATGGTTCGCCACATCGTGCCGGAGGACCGCGTGGTCACGATCGCGCGCTCTCACGAGCCGATCCGCGCCGCGAAGGGAATGCGGGTCCTCCCGGACCACTCGTTCGCCGACGCGCCCGCGCTCGACGTGCTGCTCGTGCCGGGCGGGATCGGCACGCGCCGCGAGGTCGAGGACGCGGCGCTGATCGACTGGCTGCGCAAGACCGGCGCGCGGTGCCGCTGGGTGACCAGCGTGTGCACGGGCTCGCTGCTCCTGCACGAAGCGGGCTTCGCGAAGGGCCGGCGCGTGACCACGCACTGGGGCTTCGTCGCGACGCTTCGCGAGCGCGGCGCGGAGGTGCTCGAGAACGTGCGCTACGTGCGCGACGGGAATCTCGTCACGGCCGCGGGCGTGTCGGCCGGCATCGACATGGCGCTCTGGCTGGTCGGGCAGATCCACGGCGTCGCGGTCGCGCGGCAGGTGCAGCGCGCGATGGAGTACGATCCCGCGCCTCCCTACACGGCCGAGGTCTGATGAGCGGGCAATCCCTGATCGATGCGGTTCGCGCGCACGCGTCGCGGGTGTTCCCGGGGCGCGCGCTCGAGACGCTTGGCTGGGACGAGGGCGGGGTGGTGCGGAACCTGGCCGATTTCGCGGTGGTGCGCGTCGCGCCGGCCGCGGGCGGGGCGTCGGATCTTTGGATCCATCTCTCGGCGGGGGCATCGGCCGCGCCGATGGAGGACGGCTACGGGCTCGAGTTCGTGCTGCTCACGCGCGCGCCCGAGAAGCTCGCGACGAAGCTGCTTGCGATGGTCGCGAACCTGCACGCCGACGATCGCTACCCGCTCTCGCTCGGGCAGGCGCTCGAGATCGGCCACGGCTGGCTGCCCGGCGCGAGCGCCGACCACCTGCTCGTCGCGCTGCCGACGCTCTTCGATCCCGAGCTCGAGTGGCTCTCCGACGCCTCGCGAAACGTGCGCTTCATCTGGCTCGTGCCGATCACGCGCGCCGAGGCGGAGTTCGCGCGCAAGCACGGGCACGAGGCGCTGCAGGAGAAGCTCGGCGCCGCGCGCGCGGACGTGGCGGCGCTCGTGCGGGAGTCGGTGGTCTAGATCTGGAGCGCGCGGGCCTTCGTCAGGGCCGGTGATGCACCGAGAAGCGCAGCTCGAGGTCGCTCGCGCCGGAGCGGTTGCGCAGCACCTCGAGGCGGCTGGCGATCCCTTCGAAGAGGCCTGCGTCGAAGAGCGCGCGCTCGCGCGTGGTCGAGACGCCGAGCGTCGCGAACGACCCCGCGGCGCGCTGCGTGCCGAGCAGGAGCGCGGTGGCGCGGGATTCGCGAAGCGCGCGCAGGAGCCGCGTCCAGACCGATGCGCCGAGCTGCGCGAGCTCGCGCGGCCGCGCGCCTTCGAGGTCGAGCACCACGAGCGCGAAGCCCGTCTTGACCAGGAGCTCGGCCGCGCGCAGCGCCGCCTGCAGATCGGGGGGCCGCAGCCAGAGCACGTCCTCGAGCCGCACCTTCGCGCGCAAGAGGAAGCGGGGGTCGAGCGCGTTGGGCAGGTCGACCCAGCCGACCAGCTCGCCGCGCGAGGTGGCGCCCGCCGCCATGCGATAGGCGAGCGCGGTCTTGCCAGACGAGCGCGCGCCCGCGAGCTCGATCAGCCGCCCCTCGCTCGCGGGGCCGGACGCGCGCGAATGGGGGCGGAGGAGGGCGTCCGGGGAGAACGCCTCCTCCGCCCCGGGGTTGTCCGGTCTTTCGATCGCCGTGCGGTGGGTTCTCGGAACCGCCGGCGGGGCTTCGGCTGGGGGACACGAAGCGCCCACGCGAACCCGATCGCCGAGGCCTGCCTCGAGCAGAAGCTCGCGGAGCTGGTCGATTCGGGGAGTCGCGGTCTCCGGTTCCGAGCGCACGAGCGGATTTTCGCTCTTTTTTCGTACTTCGGTCAAGTGGGTCAAAACCCACTAGAATCCGGCTCTTACCGGGGAGGAACGCATGCAGCCGACGGGACCGAACGCGGAGCAGATCGAGTACTGGAACCTGCAGGCGGGACCGAAGTGGGTCGCCGAGAGCGCGCGAATGGACGCCATGCTCGCGCCGATCGGCCTGGCCGCGATGGAGCGCGCGCGGCCCGCGAGCGGCGAGCGCGTTCTCGACGTCGGCTGCGGCGCGGGACGCACCACGCTCGAGCTCGCCGCGCGCGTCGGCGCGAAGGGCAGCGTGCTCGGCGTGGACATCTCGGCGCCGATGCTGGGGCTGGCGCGCGAGCGCGCGCGCGCGGAGAAGGTCGCGAACGCGGAATTCGAGAACGCCGACGCGCAGACCTACGCGTTCACACCTGAAAGTGTAGACCTGATCTTCTCGCGCTTCGGCGTGATGTTCTTCGCCGAGCCCGACGCGGCGTTCGCGAACCTGCGGCGCGCGCTCCGGCCCGGCGGCCGGCTCGCGTTCGCCTGCTGGCAGGCGCTGGGGCAGAACCCGTGGATGCGCGAATCGATCGCCGCGATCGCCAAGCACGTGCCGATGCCCCCGCCGGCCGCGCCGGACGCGCCCGGGCCATTCGCCTTCGCCGACGCGGCGCGCGTGCGCGGAATCCTCGAGCGCGCGGGCTTTCGCGGCGTGGCGCACGAGGCGCTGCTCGGCGAGATCTCGCTGGGCCGCACGGTCGACGAGGCGCTCGCGTTCGCGACCGAGATCGGCCCCGCGGGAAGCGCGCTGCGCGGGGCGACCGATGCCCAGCGCGACGCGGCGCTCGCCTCGATGCGCGCGGCGCTCGAAGCCAACGCAAAGGCCGACGGCATCCGGATGGCCTACGCCGCCTGGATCGTCACCGCGGAGCGCTAGCCGGTGGTCTCGCCGCGTCCGCTCGCCGGCCTGCTCGCGCTGCTTCTCGCCGCGCCGGGCTGCATGTCGCTCGACACTCAGCTCGGCCGCGGGTACGAGGGCCCGTACGTGTACAGCGGCGTGCGCAAGGACCTCGGGATCATGGGCCCGGCGTTCCTGCACCTGTCGTTCGGCTGGGTGGTGCTCACGGCGGTCGACCTGCCGTTCTCGCTGGTGGCCGACACGCTGCTCCTGCCCGTCTCGATCCGCCGCGACGGGGAGCGCGCGAAGTCGATCGAGGCGCGGACGCAGGTCGAGACCGACCGCCCGGCGCTGGTTCACGCCAAAGCGGGCGAGTCGCCGTCCGACACCGCACGGCGTCTGTTCGAGCACTGTCGCGACCTGCTGCGCCGCCAGGACGATCAGCTCACCGACTGCTACGGCGTGGACGCGTCGGTCACCCTCGCCGGCGATCGGGGCCTGCGCGGATCGGAGTACAAGCTCGTGGTCCGAGAGGCGATCGCGCGCGAGCAGGTCGAGGGCATCTCGGTCGATTGGCGCGAGCCCGTCTTCGAGACCGAGGGCGAGCGCGTTCGCGTGCGCGCCACGCGGCGGAGCTCGCAGGACGCGGGCTCGAGCGCGATCGAGCTCGTGCTCGGCGCCGGACCGGACGGCGGCTGGCGGATCGTCGAGGAGAAGAGCGCGGGCTGGCCCGAGAAGTGACCCCGCTCGACGAGATCGCGCGCCTGCTCGCCAAATACGGCCACACGCCGCAGGCGCTCGCGGTCCGCTCGCTCGCGGCGCGCGAGGAGATGCGCGTCGAGCTCGAGGCGTTCTGGGCCGACGTCGCGGGCACGGACCTCTTCGGACCGACCGACTCGGTGGCGGCGCTCGCGCTCGGCGGCGAGAGCGCGACGCCCTCGCCCGAGCTCGAGCGCGACCGCGCGCGGCTTCGCCACGCGCTCTGGCTGGTCGCCGACGACCTGTCGCTTCGCGGTGTAGCCTCGCCGGATTCGGAGTCCTGGCGGCTCGCGCTTCGCGCGCAGCTCCAGAAGCCGCAAGGCGCAGACCGCAGCGGCTAGCGGCGCCGGCTCCGCGTTCGCCTCACAGGCTTCCGCAGACCCAGCGGCCCGAGCAGCTTCGCCCAGTCGGCGAGCGCGCTCTCCTGGCCCTCGACGAGCTGGATCGTGAGCTGCGCGTAGCCGGCGTCGCGGAGCTCCTCGACCCGCCCGCGCAGTGCGTCGGGCCGCCCGGTGAACGTGAAGGCCTCGATCAGCTCCCGGGTGAGGAACGGCCGCTCCTCGGGGCGCACGAACATCAGGTGGCCGCGGTGCACCGCGAGCCAGCGCGCGTCGGCGGGCTCGTACTTCTGGTACATCTCGGCGTAGCGACCGACCGCGTCGGAGAGGAACGGCGGCAGCGCGCCCATGACCTCGCCGAGCGTGCTGCGTTCGACCAGGTCGTGGAACAGAACCGCGGCGAGCGGTCCCGCCTGCGCGAGCGCCCGCTTGCTGGTCGGGCGCTCGCCCGGCGCGAGCACGCATCCGAGCGTGAACAGGTTCGCGTAGAGCGATTCGCTTCGGCCCGCGGACTTCCAGCTCGCCTGCATTCCCGCAAGCGCCCCCAGCGCCGGCGCCTGCGCGCCGCTGAAGAACGCCCAGCCCGCGCCGAGCTTCGCGACCAGCGCGCGCGCGTTCGGGCCGAACGCGGAGAGGTGCAGCGGAATTTCCGCGCCCAGGTGGATCAGGCCGAGCTCGGGATTCAAGAAGCGGATCTTCTTCTTCTCGCCCTCGAGCAGCGCTTCGACCGTCTCGCCGCGAAGCAGGCCGCGCACCTCGGCGATGTAGCGCTCCATCTCGGCGAGCTTGATCGCGTCCTGCCCCATCGTGCGCCGGCCGGTGAAGCCGGTGCCCACACCGAAGTCGATCCGCCCTGGCGCGAGCTTCGCAAGCGTCGCCAGGCCGTTCGCCGCCACCGGCGAGATCCGGTTGGACGGGATCAGCACGCCCGTCCCGAGCCGGATGCGCTTCGTCTCGCGCGCCGCGAGCGCCATGCACACGAAGACGTCCGGGTTCAGCAGCTGCGTGTCGTAGAACCAGGCGTACTTGAAGCCGAGCGCCTCGGCGCGCTTCGCCGCGCGCCAGCTCTCGGTCGTCGATGCCAGGGCGATCCCGAAGTCCATCCGATCGACCCTCCTGCAGCCCGGCGGCTAGCCGGTCGCCTGCTGCTTCGCCCAGCGGTAGTCGGCCTTGCCCGACGGCGAGCGCACGATCTCGTCGCGGAAGATGAACGCCTTGGGCAGCTTGTAGCGCGCGAGGTGCTTCGCGCACTCCTCGAGCAGCTCCTTCTCGCTGGCGGGCTTGCCCTCGCGAAGCCGCACGATCGCGACCACCTCGTTGCCCCAGCGCTCGCTCGGCCGCCCGCAGACCACCGCGTCGAAGACCGCGGGGTGCGACTTCAGCGCGTGCTCGACCTCTTCGGCGAAGATCTTCTCGCCGCCGGAGTTGATCGTGACCGAGTCGCGGCCGAGAAGCTCCAGGATTCCGTCGGCGCGAAGCCGCGCGCGATCCCCGGGCACCGAGTAGCGCACGCCCGCGATCGCGGGGAAGGTGCGCTCGGTCTTGGCGCGGTCGCCGAGGTAGCCCAGCGGCACGCGGCCGGTCTGCCCGAACCAGCCCAGCCCCTCGTGGCCCGGCTCGAGGATCCGCGACAGATCCTCGGAGAGGACGCAGGCGCCGTGGCCGAGGTTGAACGTGCCGGTGGTCGCGCCGGTCGCCTCGGTGCTGACGTTCTGTGCCTGCGAGCCGGTCTCCGACGAGCCGATCGCGTCGATGATCATCACCTTGGGGAGCAGCTCGAGCAGCTCCTTCTTCAGCGTCGCGTTCAGCGCCGCGCCGCCGGAGACCAGCGCGAACAAGCTCGACAGATCGTAGCTCTGCACGCGGAGCTGATCGATCAGCGGGCGCGCGAACGCGTCGCCGACGATCAGCATCACGTTGATCTTCTCGCGCTCGACCATGCCGAGCACGTCGTGCGGGTCGAAGCGATCGGTCACGTCCTGGAACATCACCGTGCTTCCGGAGTGGAAGCCGTTGAACGAAGCCCAGTGCGCGGCGCCGTGCATCAGCGGCGGCGTGGGCAGGGACTTCGCACCGCCCGCCTTCACGCGCTCGGCGATCTCCGCCAGCGACTGCGGCTCTGCGCCGCCGGGTCCGCGCCCGCCGAGCGCGCCGACGAAGATGTCGGCCTGCCGCCAGAGCACGCCCTTCGGCATGCCCGTGGTTCCGCCCGTGTACAGGATGTACAGATCGTCGGGCGAGGGCTCGACGGGCGCGCGCGCGGGCGAGCTGCTCGCGAGCGCGGCCTCGTACTCGACCGCGCCGGGAAGAAGCGCGTGGCGGGAATCGTCCTCGACCTGCAGGAGCACTTCGAGGTCGGGGAGCTGCGGGCGGATCTTCGCGAGCGTCGGCGCGAAGGCGGCGTGGTACACGATCGCGCGCGCCTTCGAGTCGCGGAGCAGGTAGACCAGCTCCTCCTCGACGTAGCGGTAGTTCACGTTGAAGGGAGCCGTGCGTGCCTTGTACGCGCCGAGCATGCCCTCGATGTACTCGGGACAGTTGTACAGGTAGAGCGCGACGTGGTCCTGCCCGGATTCCCAGCCGGCGAGCTCCGAGCGCTCGCGCTTTGCGCCCAGACCGCGACCGTGCAGGTAGTTCGCCAGCCGACGCGTGCGCTCCGCGACCTGCGCGTACGTCAGCCGGCGCCCGCGCCAGACCATCATCTCGCGGTCGGGAATCGCGGCGGCGATCGCCTCGTTGATCTCGGCCAGATTGAACTCCACGGCAGCTTCTCCTCGTCGCGACGGCGCATCGTGCCCGAAATGCCCGCGCGCTGTCATCCGTGCGACCGGGCCGTGCGCGGGGTAGATTGCGCGCGATGCCCGAGTCCGAGCTCCACCCGGGCCGCGCCACGCCCGAGGGCACGCGGCGCTTCGCCTCGCGCTTCCCCGGCCTGCCCGGGAACTTCCGCAAGCCCGATCGTCTCACGCTCTCCTCGCTCGGACTGGGCACGAAGCCCGGCGCGCCCGGCGGCGTCGACGATCTGCTCTACCGCTCGGCGCTGCCGCGGCTGCTCGAGGGCGGCGTGAACGTCTTCGACACCTCCATCTCGTACCGCCAGATGACCAGCGAACGGGCGCTCGGCCGCGCGCTGCGCCGGGCGTTTGCCGAGAAGATCGCGGCGCGCGAGGAGGTCTTCGTGATCTCGAAGTGCGGCTATCTCTCGGTGGACGCGGAGAGCGTGATCGAGGGCCGGCGCTACCTGATCACGACCTACGTCGACACGGGGATCGTCGACCCGAACGACGTCGTGAACGGCGTGCACGTGCTGCGCCCGGCCTTCGTCGCGGACCAGATCGAGCGCAGCCGGCGCAACCTGGGCCTCGAGACGATCGACCTGTATCTGCTCGAGGATCCCGAGCTCGAGCTCGCGGCGCGCGGACCGACGCTGTTCAAGGACCAGCTCGCGCGGCTCTTCGAGGCGCTCGAATCCGCGGTCGCGCGCGGCGCGATCGCCGCGTACGGGCTCTCGACCTGGCACGGGCTGCTGCTCCCGTACTGGGAGCGAGGCCACCTCTCGATCCTCGACGTGTTCCAGACCGCGATCGACGTGGGCGGGCCCGACCACCACCTGCGCGGGATCGCGCTTCCCTACAACGTGGCGCTCGGCGAGGCGAAGGGGCTCGAGTCGCAGTTCGGCCCGGATTCGCACGCGGCCTCGCTCTTCGACACGCTTCGCGACACGGGCACCGCCGTCTTCGGCGCGCAGCCGCTGGTGCAGGGGCGCGCGACGCGCGGGCTGCCGCCGTTCTTCCGCCAGGCGTTTCCCGGGCTCTCGAGCGACGCACAGCGGTGTCTGCAGTTCGCGCGCAGCACGCCGGGCCTCACCACTGCGCTCTGCGCCATGCGCGGGCCCGAGCACGTCGACGAGAACCTGGCGCTGCTCGCGCACTCGCCCGCCGAGCCCGCGCTGATCGAAGCGCTCTTCGCCGCCGCGCGAAGGCGCGACGGGGCGACGCGCTAGCCGCGCTCGCGTTTGCTACGGCAGGCCGTCCTCGCTCGGGTCGTAGTCGACGCGGATCACCTTCGTGCCGCCCGAGTAGCGGCTGCGGCTGAAGACCACGATGCCGACGCCCTTGTAGCGGTAGTCCAGGCGCGAGGTGTCGGAGCCGTAGTAGTAGGGGATCCACGCCTTGCCGGTCATGTAGTTCTGCTGGCTCGTCGGCGCGCCGAGGATCTCGATCACCTGAGCCTCGCTCATCCCGTTGGTGACCTTGGCGAGCTTGCTGCCGGGAGGCGCGGGCTTCGCGGGAGCCTTCGCGCTCTTCTCCGCCTTCGCTGGCGCGCTCGGGGCCGGCGCCGGCGCGGCTGCGGCCGGCGCAGCTGCGGGCGGTGCGGCTGCGGGCGCCTCGACCGCGCGAACGTACTGGGAAGCGACGTACCCCTTCGCTCCTGCGTCGGTCTCGACGTAGAGCCAGCCGCCCGACGCCGCTTGCGGCGCGTTTGCGCGCTCACCGCGCTTCAGCGCGCCGACCACGGCGCCGGTCGGGCTCGCCGTCGCGCGGATGTTCAGCGTCGACGCCGTCACCTCGACGACCGGCGTGCTCGGCTGCGCCGCGGCCGCCGTCGGCTGAGCCTGCTCCGCCTTCTTCCCCGCGCAGCCCGCCAGCACGGCACCCGAAAATGCGAGCACGAGAACGATCCGAGAACGTGTCATTCCGATCCCCCAGTGGCGGACACGATAGAGGCTTCGAGCGCGGCTTTCCTCAACCTTCGCGTGGACGGCCAGCCCGACTGGCGCTCGCAGGCCCGGATGATCGACACTGCTCCGAACCCACAAGCGGAGATCGGACCATGGCCATCCCCCTGTACGACGTAAGCGTCGCTTCGTTCCTGCAAGTGCTCGGCGGCGTCGCGGGCTTCCTCGGCAAAGGGCTCGCGCACTGCCAGGCGAACCACATCGACCTGAAGGAGCTCGTCGAGACGCGGCTCCATCCGGACATGCTGCCGTTCCGCTTCCAGGTCCTCTCGGTGGTGCACCACTCGAAGGGCGCCATCGAGGGAGTGCAGGCCGGCGTGTTCAAGCCGCCGTCGGGTCCGATGAACCAGGACTACTCCGAGCTGCAGAAGCTCGTCGCCGACGCGCGCGACGCGCTGCAGAAGCTCTCGCGCGAGGCGGTCGACGCGTTGCAGGGCAAGGACGTCACGTTCCAGATGGGCGACTTCAAGATGCCCTTCACGGCGGAGGGCTTCCTGATGTCGTTCTCGATTCCGAACCTGCACTTCCACGCCACCACGGCCTACGACATCCTGCGCATGAAGGGCGTGCCGCTCGGCAAGCGCGACTACATGGGCGCGCTGCGGCTCAAGACCTGATCCGGGCGCGAGCCCGCGCTTTCAGTAGCAGCCGCTCCCGCCCGACGCGGTGAGCGTCCAGTTCCCGCAGCCGTAGCCGTTGTTGAAGCGGATCTCGACACTGACGCTCACGGTCTGGTCGACCAGGTCGCCGGGGCCCGGCGGTGTGCAGCTCTCGGCGTTGACGAAGCGCACCTTGTCGGCGATGCCCATCCCGTTCGTGCTGGCGCAGCTCGCCGAGGCGGTCCAGAAGCTGCCGGTCCAGCGCTGGCAGGTCACCCCCGCGGGGACAGTCAGATAGAGGTTGTAGTTCACGTCTGCAGGGGCGACGAGCTCGATCAGGCCCGCGACCGGAGCACAGCCTGAGTCGTCCTCGCGGAAAGCCGCGGTGAAACAGGTCTCACCGCGATCGCTCTGGCTGGCGAATGCCGAGCAGCCGGGGCCGTCTCCCGCGACGCTGCCGAGAGCCGAGCTGGTGCAGCAGGCGGCGCTGCCACAGGAGTTGAGCGAGATCTCGCAGCCGTCGCCGAGCTCGGCGTTGCAGTTCGCCCAACCGCCGTGGCAGTACGAGATCCCGCAGGTCCCGCCGGCGCAGGTCTCGGCCGCGTGCGGAATCGGGCCGCAGTGGACGCCGCAGGCGCCGCAGTGCGAGGGCGTCTCGAGCGAGGTGTCGCAGCCGTCCTCGGGGTGGCCGTCGCAGTCACCCCAGAGCCCCGTGCAGACCGGCGCGCACTCGCTCGCGAGGCAGCTCGTCGTGCCGTGAGCGTTCGTGCAGCCGAAGCCGCAGGCGCCGCAGTTCGCGACGTCGGTCTCCAGGTCGGCGCAGACGTCGGCGCAGCAGCCGTTCGAGAGGCACTGGTCGTTCTGCACGCAGGCCTGGCCGGCGTTCTTCGCGCAGAGCTCTTCGGCCAGGTCGCAGGCGATTCCGGCCGGGCAGTCCGCGCTCGCGGTGCAGGCGCCCGAGGCCAGGCAGGTGGCGACGGGCGGCGCGGCCGGGGTGGCGAGCGCCGCGCGCAGGCTCGCGACGTCGCCCGCGTCGCAGGCCGCCGGACCGGGGCCGCGGCATTTCCCGGGCGCCGCGAGATCGGGGAGCAGGCTCGCGGCCGCGCGCGCGTACAGGACCGAGTCGAGCACGTTCCCGCGCCCGTCGTCGCTCGCGTCGTGACACTGACATGCGTCGCCGATGCCGTCGGGCAGGTCCGGATCGCCCACGCGGCCGACATCGAGCTGTGTCGGGTTCGCGAGCCAGGGGCAGTTGTCGTCGCAGCCAGCGATGCACTCCGGCGGCGCGCCTGCCGGGCACGAGCAGGGCAGGTCGCCGACCGTCCCGGAGGCGCTTCCATCGTCGCAGATCCCGTCGCCGTCCCCGTCGCCGCCGAGCAGATCGCAGGGACCGCCGTGTGCCGTTCCCGCTCCGAGCCACAGCGCGAGCAGGACGAGAATCCGCCGGCGCCCCGGTGATAGGATCGCCGCCATGGATCTGAACTATACGCCCGAGGAAGAGGCCTTTCGAAGCAAAGTTCGCACCTGGCTGGAGAAGAACGCGCCCGCGCAGAAGGGCCCGCTCTCGCTCGAGGACGGCAAGGCCTGGCAGCGAAAGCTGCACGCCGGCGGCTTCCTCGGCGCGGCCTGGCCGAAGGAGTACGGCGGCGCGGGGCTCTCCGACATGGAGCAGGCGATCCTGTCCGAGGAGCTCACGCGCGCGAAGGCGCCGGGCGTGCCCGGGCAGATGGGCATCTGGTGGGTCGGGCCGGCGATCATGAAGTTCGGCACCGAAGCGCAGAAGCAGAAGTTCGTCGCGCGAATCCTGTCGGGCGAGGACATCTGGGCCACCGGCTACTCCGAGCCGGGCGCGGGCTCCGACATGTTCAACACGCAGACGCGCGCGGTCCGCGACGGCGACCACTACGTGGTGAACGGACAGAAGATCTGGACCACGATCGCGCACCTCTCGAACTGGTACTTCTGCCTGGTGCGCGTGCCGGGAATGGGCGACTCGAAGTACGACGGTCTGACGGTGCTGCTGATGGAGATGAACGCGCCGGGCATGGAAGTGAAGCCGATCGTGCAGATCACCGGCGATTCGGAGTTCAACGAGGTGTTCATGACCGACGCGCGCGTGCCGGTGGCGAACCGGCTCGGCGCGGAGGGCGAGGGTTGGAAGATCATCTCGGGCGCGCTCGTGAACGAGCGAAACGGAATCGCCGGCGGCATGCGCCAGGACGAGACGCTTCAGCGCCTGATCGCGGCCGCGAAGCGGCGCGGCAAGAGCGCGGACCCGCGCACCCGCCAGGAGATCGCGGAGCTCGCGACCGCGTGCGCGATCTCGAAGTACTCCGGCTACCGCGGCATGACCGACGGGCTGAACGGCCGCCTGAATCCGCACCTGTCCGCGGCGATGAAGCTCGCCGGGACGTCCCTCGCGCAGCGGATGTCGACCGCGCACCTCGCGCTGCTCGGCGCCTACGGTCAGCTCTACGAGAGCCACGGCCAGGCGACGGACGCGCGCGCGGTGGCGATGCGCTGGCTCGGCGATCGCGCTCAGACGATCGCGGGCGGCACCAGCGAGATCCAGAAGAACATCGTCGCGGAGCGGATTCTCGGTCTGCCCCGATCCTGACTTTTCGACTTCGCTCGGCTCCGCCTCGCTGCGCGCGGCGACGGAGTCGCCGCTTGCGCGCCGGACGCGAAGGCGGCTTCGCGTCCGGCCTCGTTCGACTTCGCTCGGCTATGCCTCCGTCACACGGTAGATCGTCGTGTGCGCGTACTCTGCGCCGGGGTCGAGCCGCGCCGACGGGAACGAAGGGTGGTTGGGCGCGTCCGGGTAGGCTTGCGTCTCGAGGCAGAGGCCGTGGTGGCGCCGGTAGACGGCGCCCCCGTGGCCGATCAGGGTCCCGTCGAGGAAGTTCCCGGTGTAGAGCTGCACACCGGGCTGTGTCGTCTCGACCTCGAGCGCGCGGCCGCTCGACGGATCGCGGAGCCGCGCGACCCGGCGCAGGCCCGAGCCGCGAAGCGCGAAGCAATGGTCGTAGCCCCCGCGCAGCGCGAGCCGCTCCGCCGCAGCGATCTGCGCGCCGATCCGCGTGGGACGGGTGAAGTCGAACGGCGTTCCGCGCACGCCGCGGAGCTCGCCGGTCGGAATGCCCGCTGCGTCCACGGGCAGGTACGCGTCCGCGTCCAGCCAGAGCTCGTGGTCCAGGATCGGGCTCGCGCCGCCGTCGCGCAGGTTCCAGTACGCGTGGCTGGCAAGGCTCACGATCGTCGCGCGGTCGCAGCGCGCGCGGAGCTCGATGCGCAGCGCATCGTCGTCGTCGAGCGTGTAGCTCGCCTCGGCCTCGAGCCGCCCCGGGTAGCCCTGGTCGCCGTCGGGGCTCGCGATGCGGAAGCGCAGCGCGTCGCCGTCGCTCTCGCCGGACCAGAGCCGGTGCGACATGCCGTCGGGTCCGCCGTGCAGGTGGTGCGCGCCGTCGTTGGGTGCGAGCGCGTGCTCGCGACCGTCGAGATCGAAACGCCCTCGGGCGATGCGATTCGCGAAGCGCCCGGCGATCACGCCCAGGTAGGGATGCGCCGCGTCGTAGCGCGCGGGGGCGTCGAAGCCCAGCACGACGTCTGCGCCGGCGACGCGAAATCGCGTCAGCGCGGCGCCGCGCGCGCTGAAGCTCGCCTCGCTGCCGCGGCGGTTGCGCAGCGTGAGCACCGGCTCGCCTTCCCTCGCCTGCATCGCCGGGAATGGTAGCCTCGGCTCGGGGGACAGATGAGCGAATCGGAGCTCGCGCGCGAGATCTTCGCGCAGCCGGATCGGCTCGAGCACTTCCGGGTGGCCGAGGGCGCGAAGCTGCGTGTGCTCGGCGCGGAGCTCGCCGCGCGGCAGCCCGCGGGCGTGATGATCGCAGCGCGCGGCAGCTCCGACCACGCGGCGGTGTACGCGAAGTACCTGCTCGGCGCGCGCGCGCGGATCCCCGTCGCGCTGGCGGCGCCGTCGCTGTTCACCATCTACGAGCGCGCGCCTCGGCTCGCGGGCTGGCTCGCGATCGCGATCTCGCAGTCCGGCGCCTCGCCCGACGTCGTGCGCGTGATCGAGGTCGCCCGCGCGCAGGGCGCGCCCACGCTCGCGATCACCGACCGCGTCGACTCGCCGCTCGCCGCGGCCGCCGAGCACGTCGTGCCGCTCCACCTGGGCGGCGAGCGCTCGGTGGCGGCGACGGGATCGTTCACGACCACGCTCTACGCGCTCGCACATCTGGTCGCGGGAATGCGCGGCGAGGACGAGCCGTCGCTCGCGCTCGTGCCGGAGCTCGCATCGCGCTCGCTCGCGATCCAGCCAGAAGTGCGCGATCTCGCGAATGCGCTCGCGTCGCACGCGTCCTGCGCGCTGATCGGGCGCGGCTACGGCTTTCCGGTCGCCCTGGAATGGGCGCTCAAGCTGAAGGAGCTCTCCGGCGTCTTCGCCGAGCCCTTCTCGGCCGCCGACTATCGCCACGGCCCGATCGCGCTCGCCTCGTCCGGCGCGCCGGTCTTCACGATCGAGCTCGCCGGTCCCGCGCGCGGCGACGTGCGCAGGCTCGGCCTCGACCTGGTCGAGCGCGGCGCGCGGCTCGTGCGCATCTCCGACGAGATCGGTGCGGATCTGCGGCTTCCCCTCGCGGACGAGTGGCTCGCCCCGATCCCCGCCGCAGTTGCCGGTCAGCTGCTCGCGTTCTGGCTTGCGCGCGCCCGCGGCCGCGACCCTGACCGCCCGGCAGGAATCTCGAAGGTGACGCGCACCCTGTAGCGATTTCCAATCGCGAGTCGATCGTGGGACTCTGTGCGGAGAGCGTCGGCGTCACCTGAATCCGACGCCCTGCGACTCATCATGCGACTCATCATGCGGAGAATGGGCCCATGCGTTCCTCGACAGTGATACGGCCGCGTCTGCTCGCAGTGGCCGGCGCAATCGCGCTTGCGCTGAGCGTCGCCGCAAGCGCGATTGCGGACGGGCCCGTGGTCGGCTGGGGCTCGGGCGCGCCGCCGGCCGTCAGCGCGTCTGCACTCTCGGCAGGGTACGCGCATTCCTGCGCAATCGAGAGCGGCAGCGGCGCCGTGGTCTGCTGGGGCTACAACGCGCTGGGATCGACGGTGCCTCCGGCCTCCGTGAACGGCGCTTCCGGCACCGCCGCCGCGATCGCCGCCGGACTGAACTACGCCTGCGCGGTCCAGTCCGGCACGGGCGCGGTCGTCTGCTGGGGATCCAACACCTACGGGCGTGCGACCCCTCCGCCGTCGGTGAACGGCAGTAGCGGCGCAGCGACGGCGATCGCCGCGGGCTGGCGGCACGCCTGCGCGATCCAGAGCGGCACCGATGCAGTCGTCTGCTGGGGCGACAACGCGCTCGGCCAGGCGACGCCGCCGGCTTCCGTCGACGGCAGCTCGGGAAGCGCATCGGCGATCGCGACGGGAACGGAGCACAGCTGCGCGATCCAGAGCGGAACCGGAGCGGTCGTCTGCTGGGGAGACGATTCCGGCGGAGAAGCGACGCCTCCGGCCTCCGTCGACGGCAGCTCCGGCAGCGCCACGGCGATCGCCGCGGGCGGGTCGCACAGCTGCGCGATCCAGAGCGGAACCGAGGCCGTCGTGTGCTGGGGGTCGGACGGCTACGGGCAGTCGACGCCGCCATCCTCCGTGAACGGAACCTCGGGGACAGCCACCGCCATCGCGGCGGGCACGTCGCACAGCTGCGCGATCCGGAGCGGAGTGCCCGCGGCCGTCGTCTGTTGGGGAAGCGACGGATCCGAGCAGGCGATGCCTCCGTCCTCCGTCGACGGCAGCTCCGGCGGAGCAGCGGGAATCGCCGCCGGCGCCATCGACAGCTGCGCGATCCAGAGCGGAACCGGTGCCGTGGTGTGTTGGGGCGGCGTCTACTTCGGGCAGTCGACGCCGCCGGACCCGGTGAACGGGGTGTCCGGCAACGCGGCCGCCGTCTCGGCGGGCGGCCTGCACGGCTGTGCGATCCAGAGCGGAAGCCTTGCGGCCGTCTGCTGGGGGCGCAACGACTACGGTCAGACGGTGGTGCCGCCTTCCGTGAACGGCAGCTCGGGAACCGCGTCGGCGATCGCGGCGGGCGAGTTCCACGAGTGCGCGATCCAGACCGAGACCGACGCCGTCGTGTGTTGGGGCGACAACGCATTCGGAAAGTCGACGCCGCCGGCGTCGGTGAACGGCAGCTCCGGGGGCGCGCTCGGGATCGCCGCCGGACTGCACCACAGCTGCGCGGTCCAGAGCGGCACCGGCGCGGTCGTGTGCTGGGGCGACGGCGGGCTCGGGCAGGCGACGCCGCCGGCCTCGGTGAACGGCAGCTCGGGCAGCGCGATCCGGGTCGCGGCGGGGCTGCAGCACGCTTGCGCGATCCAGAGCGGAACCGGAGCGGTCGTGTGCTGGGGAGCCAACGGCTCCGGGCAATCGACGCCGCCCGACTCGGTGAACGGCGTCGCGGGAAGCGCCAGCGCCGTCGCCGCCGGCGGATCGCGAAGCTGCGCGATCCAGAGCGGGACCGACGCGGTCATCTGCTGGGGCTCGAACAGCTCCGGAGCAGCGACACCGCCGGCCTCTGTGAACGGCACGTCCGGCACCGCTTCCGCGCTCGCGTTGGGCAGCGCGCAGAGCTGCGCAATCCAGAGCGGGAGCGCGGCCGTCGTTTGCTGGGGCGGGAACTTCTACGGCCAGGCAACGCCGCCGGCCTCGGTTGACGGAACCACCGGAGGCGCCACCGCGATCGCAGCGGGCGGGAGCCACAGCCTGGCGATCCGCGCACTCGCGCCCGAGCCCGACGCCGACGGTGACGGCGTCCCCGACGCGAGCGACAACTGCCCGGCGCTCGCGAACGCGGACCAGGCGGACGGCGACGGGGATCTGGTCGGAGATGCGTGCGACAACTGCGCGGCCGTCGCGAACGCCGACCAGGCCGACGTGGACGGTGACCTCGACGGCGACGCCTGCGACAACTGCCCGGCGCTCGCGAACGCGGACCAGGCGGACGGCGACGGGGATCTGGTCGGCGACGCCTGCGACAACTGCACGGCCGCTCCGAATCCGCGCGAGGCCGCGGACTTCCTCGTGACAAACCCGTGGGCGACGCTCACGGGCGGCCAGCGGGACGACGACCACGACGGCTACGGAAATCGCTGCGACGCGGATTTCACGGCAACCGGCGCGCTGGTCGGCACGGCCGACCTGACCCAGTACCGCGCCAGCAGCGGCAAGAGCCGCGCGCAGGACGTCTGCGGGACGAGCGGCTCGGATCCGTGCGCGAGATACGACCTCGACCAGTCGGGCGCGCTGATCAACTCGGCCGATCTGGTGGTGTACCGGGGGCTTGCCGGAAAGGTCGCCGGCCCGAAGTGCCCGTCCTGCCCGCTCGAGTGCACCGCCGGCACCGCGGGGAGCTGCGACTAGAACGCGAGCCTCAGCCCCGCTGTCTTCCAGGGCACGGCGACGAGCCGCCCCGTGGCCGAGAGCGTGATGAACGCGGTGCGCAGATCCGGGCCGCCGAAGCAGATGTTGGTGGTGAGCGGGTCGGGCATCGGCACGTGCTCGGTCCGCGACCCGTCCGGCGAGATGATCGTGATGCCGCCATTCACGATCGTCGCCACGCAGACGTTTCCCTCCGCGTCGACGGCGAGCGAGTCGAGCAGCTGCATCCCCGGCAGGCCGACCAGCAGGTGCCCGCCGTTCGGCGACGCGTGCGGGCGGATCTGGCCGGGCGCGGAGAGGTCCCACCAGAAGACCCGGCCGGTGTGCGTCTCGGCGACGTAGACACGCGAGCCGTCCGGGGAGAGCCCGACGCCGTTCGGTGAGTCGAGCGGGTAGACGACCTCGCGGATGCTCGAGCCGTCGGGCCGCGCGTAGTAGAGCCCGCCGCGGTCGCGATCGCGCTCGCGCGTCTTGCCGTGGTCGGTGAACCAGAAGCCGCCGGTCGCGTCGAAGACCAGGTCGTTCGGCCCGCGCAGCGCATGCGCTCCGCACTTCGTGTAGAGCGTCTCGACGGCGCCGCTCTTCGCGTCGACGCGCTGGATCGAGCCGCCGGCGTAGTCCTTCGGCTGGTTTCCCGGCAGCAGGAACGGACCCGCCTCGTGCCACTCGAAGCCGCCGTTGTTGCACAGGTAGATCTTCCCGTCGGGTCCGATTGCCGCGCCGTTCGGGCCGCCTCCGGTCTTGGCCACGATCGTCCTGGCCCCGTCGGACGCGACTCGCGTAAGCGTCCCCCGCTTGATCTCGACCAGCAGGACGCTGCCGTCCTCGAGCGAGATCGGCCCCTCGGGGAAGAGCAATCCGGATGCGATCTCGCGCAGCTCGCCCATGGTCGACCTCCGCGCCGATTCTAGACGCGACACGCAGCTCGCGCGCAAAAGGATCCGTGCGGGTCCGCCGAAGAAAGCCGAGACAGCGCCGCGAGGATGAGGCATGCTACGCGGCGTGGGGTGCTCGGCTACGGCCGCCCCGCTCGTCGGAGTCCGAATCGAATCCCGGCCTCCGAACCGGTAGCGACTCTGGAGCGCCCGAGATCGGGCCGAGATGCCTCGCAACCGGATCCGACCTGCACCTTCGTCCGGCCCGGCTCGGTCGAGGGACGCCCATGAGGAGCGCACAGGCGTGAGTGATCAGGAGAAGACCCCGGCGGGCCACGTCGCCGCCCAGAGGCCCGAGCGCAAGCGCGGCGGAAACGGCGCCGGCTCTGGCGGCCACGGACGCGATGCCCGAAGCCAGCGCGCTCACAACTCGGCGGCGCGCTATCGCCGCAAGGTCGAAGAGCGGCTGTTCGGGAAGAAGGCCGACCGCGGCCGACTCCGCCTCGAAGAGCGGCTGCGAGACGCGGACGGGGCCGAGAACCTGCTCCGCACCTTCCGCGAGTACTCCAAGTGCTACGGCATGCCCAGCGACGTCGGGCTCTTGGTGCGGCTGCTCGATCTGGAGCCCGCGCGAGACATCCTCCAGGTGACCGACGAGATCGACCGAGTCGCCGAGTCCCTGTCGGCCGAGCAGAAATCGCTGCTGCGCAGCCGGCTGCGAAACCTCGAGATGGCGACGTCGCACGACTCGGTGGCGGACGCGGTCTCCCGGCTGCTCGAACGGCTCTGATCCCTGGTGAAGCCAATCCTCATGTCGATCTCCTCGCTGGCCCCATGAGAGGCGAAATCAAGGCGAAAGTCAACCCGGCGGCCGCGAAGCCGGCATCGGTCCGGCTGCGCAGCCACCGGATCGAGGTCGCGGCGCTCGACTACGGCGAGCCGACACCCGGAGCCCCGTCGATGCTGCTGATCCACGGCATGCGCGACCTGGCCTGGAGCCTCGACTCGGTCGCGCAGCACTTCCGCGATCGCTTCCGGGTCGTATCGCTCGATCTGCGCGGCCACGGCGACAGCGACCACGTCGGCTACTACGCGCTCGCGCACTTCATCCTCGACCTGCGCGCGGCGGTGCGCGGGCTCGGGCTCGACCGGCCGGTGCTGATCGGACACAGCTTCGGCGGCGAGGTCTCCGCGCAGTACGCGGGCCTGTTTCCCGAGGTGCTCGGCGCGCTGGTGCTGATCGAGGGCCTCGGCCCGCCGCCGTGGGAAGGCGAGGGCAGTCGCGAAGCCGGCGTGTATTGGGCGCGATCGATGGTCGAACGACTCGACCAGATCGATCCCGAGGGCCGGCGGCTCGAAAACGTGGACGAGGCCACGCGGCGCATCCTCGCCAGCCACCCCGGACTCGAGCCGGGGCGCGCGCGCTTCCTCGCCGAGCAGGGCGTGCGCCCGCACCCGGCGGGCGGACTGCGCTGGAAGTGGGACCCGTACCTGGTCACGAGCTGGGGAAGCTTCAACTTCGGCCAGATGGAGCAGATGTGGTCGCGAATCCGCGTGCCGACGCTCGCGGTGAACGGTGCTCGCTCGGGCGAGTTCTGGCGGCGCGATCTCGGCCGCTCCAAGCGCGGCGGCGAGGGCGAGGCGTACCTGGCCCCGGACGAGCTGCAGCGCCGGCTCGCCTGCTTTCCCGACGTCGAGTGCGTGGAGATCCCGGGCGCGGGGCACATGGTCCACTTCGACGCGCCGGACCTGCTGAACGCGGCGATCGACGCATTTCTGCGTCGGCGCACGGGGTCGTAAGGTGAAGTTCGGCGCGCGGCCCTGGTGGATGAACGGGCTCTTCGCGTTCTGTCTCTTCATGAGCTTCGTCTACATGCCGTTCGACTTCTTCTGGAAGCCGGTCGCCGACGACCAGGAGGTCTGGTTCGGCGTTCTGCTCACGGGCTGGGCGGCGAAGGCCACCGAGCCGCTGCACTGGGCGATCTACGCCGCCGGCTCCTGGGGCTTCTGGAAGATGCGCCCGTGGATGCACCCGTGGGCCGCGCTGTACACGCTGCAGATCGCGATCGGGATGCTCGTCTGGGCGTCGCTGGATCCGCGGGCGGAGGGCCAGCGACTGCTCTTCGGCGTGCCGCCGTTTCTCGCCTTCGCGGCGCTGGCCTGGCTGATCTTTCGCGCGCGCGCGCACTTCGGCGCGCGAGCCGGCTAGAATACGCGGCGCTTCGAGGAGTCTTGACGCGATAGGCGAAGCAAGCGATCGGTGCCCTTGGGGGTTGGGGGCTCGACGTGGCGCGCGACGGGGCTGGGGCTGCGGTTCTGAACCTTCTGTTTCTGATCGACGGTGCGCGAATCGAGGTGGGCGAGGCGCAGGTTCTCCGCCTTGCCAGCGCCTTGCGCTCGCGCGGGCACGGCGTGGTGATCGGGGCGTCCGGACGCTCGGCCGTCGACGAGATCGCGTCGCGGGGCCACACGGCGGTGCGCGTTCCCGGATGGCCGAATCTGCCCGGAGCCGTTGCGGCCATCGCGCGCGCCTGCCGCGAGCACTCGATCGATCTGATCGACGCGCACTCGCCGCAGCTGCTTCTGCCCGCCGCCATCGCGCGCGGGCTGCGCCGGACCCGCTCCGCGCTCGTCGCGACGCTGGATCGGGTTCCGAGCCGGAAGGGCACGGGCTTCGAGCGCTTCGTGCTCGAGCGTCTGCCGGACCAGGTGCTGTTCACGTCGCTCGCCGATCGTGACCAGCTCGCCGAGCTCTGGGGGCGCGCGATCGGTCAGGTGGTCCACTACGGCATCGAGCTGCCGCGACCGGGCGCGACCGAGCCGATCGACCTCGAGGCGAAGCTCGGCGTGCCGCGCGACGCGCGCGTGATCGGCGTGGTCGGGACGCTCGCGCCGGAGAAGGCCGTCGGTGACGCGATCGCCGCGCTCGTGCGCCTGCCCGAGGACGTCTGCCTGTGCATCGTCGGCGACGGGCCCGAGGAGAACGCGCTTCGCGCCGAGGTGCACCGCCGGAGCCTGGAGCGGCGCGTGTTCTTCGCGGGGCCGAGCGCAGAGCCCGATCGCTTCCTGGTCAGCTTCTGCGCGCTGGTGCTGCCGTCGCGGCACGAGCGGCTTCCCGCGGGCCTGCTCCGCGCGGGTGCACTCTCGATCCCGGTGGTCGCAGCCGACGTCGGCGGCGTTCGCGAGGTCGTCGTGCCGCGCGAGACCGGCGTGCTCTACCCGACCGGAGACGTGGACGGACTCGTGCGCGCGATTCGCGGAATGCTGGAAGATCCGTCGCGCGCAGCCGCGCTGGGCTGCGCCGCGCGCCAGCGGATCGCGTCCGTCTTCGGCCTCGAGCGCTGGGCCGCGGAGACCGAGGCGCTCTTCGAACACGTCGCACGGCGGGATTAGGAGGCATCGCATGGACTATCAGGAGATCCTCTATTCGGTCGAGGACCACGTCCTCACCCTCACGCTGAACCGGCCGCAGAAGCTGAACGCATTCACCGGCCGCATGATGTTCGAGGTGCTCGACGCGATCGACCGCGCCGATGCCGACGACGACGTGCGCGCGATCATCGTGACCGGCGCGGGCCGGGCGTTCTGCGCGGGCGCGGATCTGTCGGCCGGCTCCGGCACCTTCGACGCACGCGATCGCTCGGCCGACGTCGGGATCGAGGGACGGCGCGACGGCGGGGGGCGCGTGACGCTTCGCCTCTACGACTGCAAGAAGCCGCTGATCGCGGCGATCAACGGCCCGGCCGTCGGAGTGGGCGTGACGATGACGCTGCCGATGGACATCCGGATCGCGTCCACCGACGCGCGCTTCGGCTTCGTCTTCGCGCGCCGCGGCATCTGCCTCGAGGCGGCCTCGAGCTGGTTCCTGCCGCGCGTGGTCGGAGTCTCGCGGGCGCTCGAGTGGGCCTACACCGGGCGCGTGTTTCCGGCCAGCGAGGCGCACGAAGCGGGTCTGGTGCGAAGTCTGCACGCGCCCGAGGCGCTGCTCCCGGCGGCGCGCGAGCTCGCGCGCGAGATCGCCGAGAACACCTCGGCGATCTCGGTGGCCGTCTCGCGCCAGCTGGTCTGGAAGATGCTTGGCGCGGATCATCCGATGGAGGCACACAAGATCGACTCGCGGGCGATCCACGCGCTCGGCCAGAGCGCCGACGCGCACGAGGGCGTTGCGTCGTTCCTCGCCAAGCGCAAGCCGGAGTTCCGCCAGCGGCCGAGCTCCGACATGCCCGCGTTCTACCCCTGGTGGCGAGAGCGGAAGTTCGAGTGAGTCTGCGGCGGCTCGGCTTCGCGGCCCTGCTGCTCGCGCTGCTCGGCGCACTCACGTCTGCGCTCTTCGAGATCGGCGTGCGGGTCTTCGCTCCGCAGGTGCTCGCACAGGACGTGCCGGATCTCTGGCAGCAAGACGAGGCGATCGGCTGGAAGCACGCCGCGGACGCGCGGGTGCTCGCGAACACCGGCGACCGCGACGTCGAGATCTGCACCGACGCCGCGGGGGATCGCGTCTCCTGCTCCGAAGGGGCCCGGTCCGACTGCGCCCGGCGGATCCTGGTGATGGGCGACTCGTACGTCGAGGCGCTCGCGGTGCCGTTCGAGGCGACCGTCTGGCGGCGGCTCGAGTCCGACACCGGAGCGTGTACGAACGTGGCCGGCGTCTCGGGCTGGGGCCCGAGTCAGTATCTCGCGGCCGTGCGCGCGCGCCTCGCCGAACCCGGCGCGCGCTTCGACCTGGTGATCCTCTCGCTCTACCTGGGCAACGACCTCACCGACGACGCGGAAAAACTGCCGCCCGCGAAGGACGTGCAGCGCCGGCCGTTCCGGCTCCTGCCCGCGGGCCTCTCCCTGGACGCGCTGGTCGACTGGTTCTACCCGTGCAACGCCTGGCTCGAGTCGCGCTCGCACGCGTACGTGGCGCTGCGCTTCGCGATCCGAAGGCTGCGCGACCCGGGCGACGTCGGCCTGTACGGAGCGCCCCGTGCGCTGCGAGCGTCGCAGCTGACCCGGCCGTACCTGGACGAGACCGCGCGCGGCGTCGGGCTCGTTGCCGAGGCGGCGCGCGCGCACGGCGCGCGGCTGCTGGTGGTCGTGATTCCCGTGCGCAGCCAGGTGCTCGATCCGAGCGCCGAGCGCCTGCTGCGCGCGCTGCCCGCGCTCGCGGGCGACGTGGACATGGATCTCGCCACGCGCGAGCTCGTTCCGAGGCTCGAGGCGCTGGCCGGCGTGGACCGGGTCGTCGATCTCCTGCCGATCCTGCGCGCGAGCCCGGAACCCGCCGACTGGGGCGAGCGCGACGGGCACTTCTCGCCGCGCGGACACCAGAAGTGGTTCGAGTCGATTCGCGGGCCGGTTCGCGAGCTGCTCCGCGCGGACTGACCGGCGGCTCTCAGGCCTTCGCCGACGGGCGCGCGGAGACCTCGCCGTACCAGCGCGTCAGGTTCTTCTGCTCGGGCAGGATGCGGATTTCCGAGACGCGACCGAAGTCGATCGCGACCAGCGCGGTGATGTCGGCGATCGTGTAGCGCTCGCCAGCGACGAAGCGCGACTTCGCCAGGACGCCGTCGAGCCAGGCCAGCTGCTTCGCAGCTGCTTCCTTGCACACCGCGCCGTACTCGGGCACCTGCGGAATCCGGCCCTTGAAGAAGGGATGCGTGTTGCGGAAGCAGCCCGCGGTGTTCGAGAGCAGCCCGAGCTCCATCCGGCGCTGCCACATCTCGACGACGGCCTTGTCCCGCGCGTCGGTGCCGAGCAGCGGAGGCTGCGGGTGGGTGAGCTCGAAGTAGAGACAGATCGCGACCGACTCGGAGAGGAACGTGCCGTCGTCGAGCTCGAGCACGGGAACTCCGCCGAGCGGATTCCTGGCCAGGAACTCGGGCGAGCGGTTCTCGGCCTTGCCGATGTCGACCTGCACGGTCGGAACCGTGATGCCCTTCTCGGCCAGGAAGATCCGCACGCGGCGCGGGTTGGGCGCCATCGAGCTGTCGTAGAGCTTCATCGGATTCTCCTCGCTGTGGGCGGCCATCATACCCGAGCGCGATCCGGATTCGCGATTCTCTCCGCACCCGCGTAGACGTTGAGGCTCGCGCCGCGAAGGAACGCGACCAGCGTCATGCCGCTCGCCCGCGCCAGCTCGACGGCGAGGCTCGACGGGCCCGAGATCGCCGCGAGCACGGGGATGCCCGCGACCAGCGCCTTCTGCGCGATCTCGAAGCCGAGTCGCCCGCTCACCAGAAGAATCGTCTGTGAGAGCGGCAACCGGCTCTCGAGCGCGGCCCAGCCGACGACCTTGTCCACCGCGTTGTGCCGGCCGATGTCCTCGCGCGCGCAGAGCAGCGCACCGGTCGAATCGAAGAGCGCGGCGGCGTGCAGTGCGCCGGTCTCGTCGAAGAGGCGTTGCTCGGCGCGCAGGCGGTCGGGCAGGGCTTCGAGCACGCCGAGCCCCACGCGCATGCCGTCGGGGCGCAGAGCCGGCGCGAGCCTTCGCGCTTCGTCGAGCGTCGCCTTGCCGCAGATCCCGCACGACGACGACGCGATGAAGTGTCGGACTTCGGGCGCGCGAACGCCCGCTGCGCCGGGCTCGGTGCGGATCTCGATCGTGTTGCGGGTCTCGTCGCAGTGCGCGATCGCGCATACCGCGCCGAAATCGCCGACGATCCCCTCGGTGACCACGAACCCGGCCGCGAGCTCGACGTCGTGCCCCGGCGTGCGCATCGCGACGGCGAGCGCCCCTCCGTCGAGCCGCAGCTCGAGCGGCTCCTCGACCGCGATCGTCTCGTGGCGGGTCCCGAGCTCGCCGTCGCGAAGTCCGACGATCTCGACGCGCTTGCTTCCCGGAGCCGGTCTCACCGCGGCAGCGTAGCCGATCCGGAGCCTGCGCCGAGCTCCTGAGCAAGCGGTCCGAGTACGCGAATCCGCTCGTCGCGCTGCCACAGGTCGACCCGTTCAGCCGCGCCGCGCGCGCCCGAAGCGCGAAGCAGCAGCAGCGCCGGACCCGCGAGCGCGTCCTCTAGCGCGAGCCGCAGCGATCCGAGCCCCGTGAGCAGCGTGTCGAGCCGGCCCGCGCCGGGGGCGTTCGCCAGGTACGCGGCGTCGGGCTCCGGCAGGCGCTCCACGTCCTCGGCGCGAAGCCCTTCGAGAAGACCGGTCGAGCCCTGCGAGAGCGCCAGCGCGACGCGCCGGACGCAGCGACTCGGGATGGCCCGCAGCACCGGCTCGGTCACGCGGTTCGCGTCGACGAGCGCGATCGCGTCGCCCGCGAGCCCGACGAGCGAAGCCGACGCCAGGCCCGCCGCCCCGATCAGATCGCCCGCGACGCGAAATGGTGTAGAGACGAGCGCTTCGGCCGCACCGGCGTGGTCGGGCCCCGCCTGCGCCGAGCGGACCGGCAGCAGAAGCAGCGCGGCGGATGCCACGAGCCGAAGCGCTCGGTTCAGAGTCGTCCCCCTTCCGTCGCGCTCTCGATACCGCACGCTAAGATGGCCGTCCATGCAGATCGAAGTCTCGGAGCTCGTGCCGGCCGCGCCGGAGGAGGTCTTCGCGCGGTACACCGACCACCAGGGTTGGGTGGACTGGGCGGGGGTGAAGGAAGTCGTCCTGCGACAGCAGGGTCATCCCGCACCGAACGGGCTGGGCGCGATCCGCGTGATCCGACAGTCCGGCATGGCGATCGAGGAAGAGATCACGGGCTTCGATCCGCCCAAGCGCATGGCCTATCGCCTGGTCGCCGGCGCGCCGATTCGCGACCACTCGGGAGAGGTTCGCTTCGACCGCGAGGGCGCGGGGACGCGCGTGACCTGGAAGGTCGACTTCAGGCCGCTCGTTCCGGGCACCGGCGGGCTGATTCGCCGTGCGCTCGAGCGGGGCCTGCGCGACACGCTGGCGAGGCTTGCCAAGACGTTCTGAGCCTGCCACCGCCCCCGACCACACGAGACGGCGCTCAAGCTCGGAGCGAAGCTGCCGATCAGTGACACGTAATTGCGGCTCGCTTTCCCGCAATCGAAGTTCAGGGGAGGGCGGAGGCGCGGGCGATAGGAACTTGGGGGGGATCCGTCGCCGGTGCCTCCCCTCTTCCTCTCTTCGCCGATCAGCTGCGCGCGAGCGCGATCAGGCGCTCGAGATCGGCGACCAGCTCGTCCAGGCGCTCCGGCGAGCCCGCGCGCCAGCGCTCGCCGTCTTTCTCTGCTGCGCCCAGGTTCTCGAGCAGCTTGAGCGCGTTGCCGAAGTTCATGTTCGAGAGCAGCTCGGGGGACTGCACGCGGTCCTGCAGGAGCAACTGCCGGCCGAGCTCGTGACAGCGGCGCAGCACGACCGAGCGCGCCGTCGGCTCTCCGGAAGAGCGCAGCGTTCGCAAGGTCTCCGCCACGACCCAATAGCTCTCGATGAAGTCGAGCAGGATTCTCGGGCAGCCGGCGAGAATCGGAGTCAGTCCCGCGGCGGACTCGCGCGCGAGCCGCTGTTGCTCGCGCTCGAACTCGCGCGCGAACGATTCGCGGTCGGAGAAGAAGAACTCGAACTTCAGCAGCTCGCGAAGTCGCAGCGCCCAGCCGCGTGCGTCGCGCCGGCCTGCGGCGTCGGCGGCCGCCGCGCGCATGGCGAGCTCGGCGATCGCGCGGCCGAGCAGGAAATGGATCACCGTGTTCCGGTAGTAGGAGGCGGCGTGCCGGCCCTTCTCGGTCACGTAGTAGACCGGCTCCACGCCCCCGGCGTAGCGCTCGATCACGCCGGTTCCGGCGAGCGCGTCGGTGGCGCAGCGCAGCGCCGACTCCGCGCCCGCTGAGACTTCCTGGGTCACGTCGATGCCGCGCTCGTGCGCGTAGTCCACCAGACGCGCGGCCTGCGCTCTGAACTCCGCCTCGCCGAGCGCACGCTTGCCCGCGCCGAGCAGGATCGAGCAGGCGAGCGACACCGGCGTGATCGGCGTGACGGCGTTGATCTGGTTCGAGATCCGGAACGCGAGCTTCTCGACCACGAGTCGGTCGTCGCCGCTGCGGTCGAGGTACTCGCGCAGCGAGATCGGCTCGGCGAAGCGCAGATGGATCCGCCCGAGCTTGCGCGCCCGCGCGGCGCGGATCTGGCGCAGCAGGAACACGAAGCTCTCGGCCTCTTTCTCGTCGCCGAGGTTCTGGCGCACGTACTCCGCGAGCTCGAGGATCTGGTCGTAGGCGATCGAGGTCGGGATGAAGAGCACCTCGCTTATGTCGTTGCGGCGCGCCCCGTCGACGATGTAGTTCAGGATCCCGTAGCGGGGCGGCAGCAGCTTTCCCGAACGCGAGCGTCCGCCCTCGATGAAGAACTCCTGGTGGAAGCGGCGCTGGACCAGGGTGCTGATGAAGCCGCGCAGCGATTCCTTGTAGATCGGGTCGTCCTGGAACGACCGGCGCAGGAAGTACGCGCCGGTTCCGGGCAGGATCCGGCTCATCGGGAAGAACGACATGTTTATCCCGGCCGCGGTATGCGGGGGCGGAAACCCCGACGAGAACAGGAGCGAGTAGAGCGCCATGTGATCGCAGTTGGACTTGTGCGACGGGATGAAGACGAGCGGAGCGCGCCGCCCGAGCGCGCGGAGCTTCTCGAGCTCGCCCGGGTCGATGTCGATGTGGGGATCGAATGCGAGCCCGTAGACCCAGCGCGCGAAGCGGTGGAAGATCTCCATCGAGAACAGGTTGTGACTGGTCGCGAGCTCGCGAAGGGCGCGGTCCCCGCGCAGGAGAGACTCATCGCGAGTCAGTCCCTGAGTGGCTCCCGCGGCCGCGATCTGGTCCTGAAAGCTCGAGTCACCGAGGATCTGCTCCGCGAGCAGCCTGGGAACCTTGTAGCGATCGCCGAAGACCTGCCGCTGCGCGAGGGAGAGCGCCTTCACGCCCTGGACGCGCACGAAGGTGGAGAGCGCGAGCTTGTCGCCCTGCGCGCGGGATTCCGCCTCGAGCGCCGTGCGCGTTCCCGGCGCGCCGATCACCACGCGCGCGTAGCCGCGGCGGAGCAGGCGCAGCCAGCGCGTCCAGCCGGGCGGGTCGTAGGGGTTGCCGAAGGGCAGGTTCCAGAGCGACGGCGGTCGCTCCACCGGCCCCCAGAGCAGCTCCGCCGGCACCAGATCGACCTCGACGCCCGCTTGCTGCGCGAACGCCAGAAGCCGGGCCAGCCGGTCGGGGCCCGAGCGCGGGGGCGAGAGGGGCACGAGCATCGGCTCGCCTGCGAGGAATGCGGCGCGCAGCGTCTCGTCGGCGAGCTTGGCGCGCGTCGACGGCACCCAGCGCGGAACCGGCAGGCCCGCGCGCGACAGGCTCGCCAGCAGGATTCGCAGATCGAGACGGGTCTCGATCGGCGCCAGGTAGATTCGCGGTCGCGAGTCCTTCGGCAGATCGATTGCGCCGGGAAGGATCAGCGGCACGGCCAGGCCGCGAGGAGCGCGCGGCGCGGCTCGGAGTGGCAGGGAACCGGTCACCTCGCCACCATACCGCGAAGCGCTTCGGCCGCACAGCACGGCGTGTGACTGGGGCCGCGCCGTTCGGGTGTTGCCGCACCGCGTCGTCGCGGAGAGAATCCGGGCTGCGAGACGGTCGCGGAGACGATGTCGATGAGAGCTCCCTGGCAGACCTTGCGCGGGTACGCCGAACGGTTGTTCAGGCGCGCCTGCCCGGCGCAGGATCCCGGCGAGCTGATTCGCGAGCTGCTCGGGGATCTGCGGCCCGAGCCGCGGCAGCGACTCGTCTTCGTCGAGGCCGGTTGTGGCCCCGCGACGCTCGTGCTGGCCGAGGTCGCGCGGCGCACCGGCGCTCGCGTCTACGCGTGCGATCTCGATCCGAGGAAGTTCGACGAGCTCCGCGAGCGCGCGGGCGACCCACTCGACGAAGTGACCTTTCTCGCCGGCGACAGTCTCCATGGCCTGGCGCAGATCGCGGCGCGGCACGAGCGGGTGGACTTCGCGCTCTTCGACTCCGTGCCCTCCGCGACGCACACGCTGCGCGAGTTCCTGCTGCTCGAGCCGCGCTTCGGGCCGGGCTCCCGCGTTCTGATCGACGACGCAGCGCTTCCGGGTGCCCGGCTGCTGCTCGGTCCGCGACGCAAGGGCCGGCTCGTCGTTCCGTACCTGCTCGCGTCTCCATTCTGGAGCGTCAGCGCGCATCCTCGCACCGGCGGTTCGATGGTTTCGGCCGTCCTCGACGCGATCGGCGCCAGGTCGGACGCGAGCTACGAGGATCCCGGCTGGGTCGATCTCTGGCGAGCGGCCCGCGAGCGGAAGCTCCGGCCGGTTCCGGTCTAGGGGCTTGCTGCCGGACCGGTCTCTTCGGCAGGCGCGCGTGCGAGGCGCCAGATCACGAGCTGCTCCTCTCGCCCGGCGCTGCTCTTGTACGGCGTTCCGCGAAAGACCTCGAGCTCGCGTCGCAGCACGAGTTCGCCGTCGGGGCCGCCACGCAGACCGCAAGGATAGGGCTGCGTGTAGGTCTCGTAGTCGCCGACCCGGACGCCATGGGGCACGGCGTGCTGCGCGATGTACTCGACGCCGTGGCCGAGCACGAAGGCTTCCATGCGTCCGCTGCAGACGGCTTCGGCGAACTCGAAGCTGTTCGTCAGCCCGTCCAGGTTCATCACCCGGCGCTGGGCGAAGTAGCTGAAGATCCCGCTGTCCTTCATGCCGATCACCGCGTCCGGCGGGAGATTCGCGGCGACCCACTCGCCCCCTTCGCGCGCACCGATCGTGAACGTGTGCCCGAGTCGCGAGATCGAGTATGCGAGCGCGAGGACCTGCAGAGCCGCGAGCCCGACCATACCGGCGGCCACGATCGCGCGCGGAAGCCTCCTCTCGACGGCGCGCGCCCC
>VGRW01000023.1 GCA_016875225.1 Deltaproteobacteria bacterium | reverse complement strand
CACCGGCGGGGAGACGACGACTCACCGCCTGCTGGCCTACGTCGCCCTCACGATGAATCTCGGTTGGAGAAAGTACGCGCTCTCCGCGCCCAAGAACTTCTACACACTTAAAGCCGCTTGACCGACTCGCCTTCTTTGCCGCCTCGTTTCCCTCGACGCTTTCGACGACGCGCGTCGCGGGAAGGCACTTCGTCCACTCATCTGGCACGGCGCCACCGCCGGTCACAGTCTGATAGGACAGCGTCTCGCGCGCGAGGACGTTCGCACCAAGCGACGTCTCGCTCGATGCCAGCGCAAACGCGCAGTCGCGGTCCGTGAGATACGTCGACGTGATCTGCGACGCGTCGACTCCGTCTTCGACTTGCGTGGTGATCACCGTTCCGAAGCCGCGGAACTCCTTCTCTGCGTAGTCGAAGACGCCGCCTCCGTACCAGAGCTTGGTGACGACCGCGGGGGTTCCGGCTCGGCCGTCGCGGTGGCGAATGCGCGAGACGACGGGCTTGGCGAGCGAGAAGCCGGGGCTGGCGGACGAGCCGGAAGCGTCCTTCATCTGCGCGGCTGCCAGGTACGTGAACTCGACCACCCCGCCGAGCGGGTCAGTGGCCCGCAGCAGGAGCCCCGGCAACACCGCGGTGGGAAGATTCGGATCGGTCTCCGCGCTCGGGTCGAGCGCACCCGCATTCAGGCGGACACCGACCTGGTACCGGAGGCGGTCAGGCACGCCGTCCCCGTTCACGTCGCGAAGTGACGCCGGGACCGTGTTCACGCCGTTTCCCTCGACGCACCCCGGGGCGATTCCGCCGCCGTCGGAGGGGAAGACCTTGGCCTGGGAGCTGAAGCCGTGACCGGTTCCGAAGCGAACGCTCCAGCTGGGATTCGAGCTGCTGGTGTCCTGTGCGTCGATGTGATCCAGGAACCCGTCGCCGTTCAAGTCATAGGTGCCGGTCACCGTGCAGGTCGTGTTGGTCACGAGCAGGCCGACCCCGCTCGGCACGCTCTCCTGTGCGTAGAAGCCCGCGCCGTAGCCGTACTCGACGGCGTTCGAGAAGATGCGATCGGCGAGCCCATCGCCGTTCTGATCCGCGAGAACGACGGTGGAGATCATCCCCTGGTAGTCGTGCTGGATCGCCGCATTCGCGGCCGCGGGCCAGCGGAGCGGGCGGGTGCCGAAGTCGAGCCAGGTTCCGCCGGAGCCCGTCAGGAGCCCGCGGTTCACGAAGACGCCCCAGCCCGTCCACGAGGGCCAGGTCGGGTCGTCGGCCACGCCGTCGTAGTACTCGTACGGGCCCTCGAGCTGGGTCGCGACGAGATCCGGGCGACCGTCGCCGGTCACGTCGGCCAGCGCGATCGTGACGTCGACCTCGCCGTTGGTGGTCTTCGTGATCCGGATGTAGGGGTTCCAGTCGAACGTGTAGGTCCAGCCGAGGTTGTTGAAGCCCCAATCGTGAGCGAGCTCGAAGGAGGTGTGCAGCGGCGGCTCGGTGAAGCCGCCCGCGCTGCCGCGGCGCAGCAGCCTCGGAACTCCGTTGTAGAGGCCCGTCAGGCCGTTCGAGAGAAGATGATCGGGATACCCGTCCCCATCGAAGTCCATGACCGCGCCGTCCGCGTACTGATCCGAGAAGAGGAGCTTGTAAGGCGACCACTGCGTCCCCTGGCCGAACGACGACGAGCCGCAGGTCTTGCCCGCCCCCGGCCGAAAGCTCGTGCCGGTTCCGAGCGAGACGGCGACGATCCCGGCCGACGTGCTGTAGGCGTTGGTGACTTGGTACAGGTCTCCGACACCGTCGCGGTTCATGTCCGCGATGGTTCCGAAGACCGTCGACGGACCGATCCCGGCCCAGATCCCGCCGTCCGGCCAGCAGCTCGTCGACGACGGCGCGAAGCTCGCTTCGGTGTTGCCGAACAGGCCTCGGCCAGCCGCGCGGAACGAGTACTCGAAGCTGTACGGCGGCAGGGACGCCTGCCCGTCGCTGCCCTTGCGCTGCACCGCCGCGAGCTGACTGCGCAGGGAGTCGGGATCCTGGCTGTAGGTCAGGTCGTAGCGAGTCACGAGCGCGTTCGACGCCGCGCGAACCTCGATCGAGGTGACACGCCGGTCGGTCTGCTGCCGAAAGCCCGCCTTCGCGGAGACCGGCTTGTCCGGCCGTGGCGCCGAGGTCGGGTTGTTCAAGATGAACTCGACGCTGCGGTTCGCCGCCGTTCCCTGGCCGTACTGGATCTTCTTCAGATAGGCGACGTTCGCGCTCGAGCTCGTGTCGTACGTGTAGCTGATCACGTTGCCGTTCACGTCCGTCGAGCTCTCGATCTGCAGCTGAAGACCTGGCCGATGATGCTCGCGGGGTTCAGCAGCCGGCCGGTGCCCGCGCTGGCCGCGCCGTAGATCAGCGTGCGGCCGTCGCGGTCCTTGATCTCCCAGCCCGACGCGTCGCCCTTGAACTGGATGATGCGCCCGTCGTCGGACTGCGTCCGGTAGCGGCAGGGCGTTCCGCTCGTGCAGGTGCTGCAGGTTCCCGACGAGCAGACCAGGTCCTGGCCGTCGAGCACGTAGTCCGCGCGGTAGCACGGGAACTTCGAGCCGGTCCCGCAAGCGAGGTTGTCGAAGTCGTACGGGCTCCCCGTGCGCGTCTCGCGTTCGATCCGGCTCTCGCCGGCGACGGACCAGCCAAACCCGAGCCACCCCGCCGGACCTTTCCCCTCTCCGCTGTTGTAGACGAGCGAGAGATCGGGCTGGTGGCCGCCCGGGCCCGGCGGAACGACGATCGGGATGCGGTAGCTCGCTTCGCCCCTCGCCTCGATCACCGATCCGCCCTGCGCCTGCGCGACCGACCCAAATCCCGCGACGAGCAGCGTGAGAAGCAGAAGGCCCGTTCGACTTCGCGCCATGACTCACCCCCCCGAGTTGCCTCGACACAGGTGACGCTACACCGGAGTCACCCCCGTAACTTGGCGCCAACTTGGGATTTCAGGGGTAAGCGTAGATTTTTGGTCGGCGCCGCCCGCTGGCCCGGGTCGTTCACTCGACCGGCGCGTTCGGGTCCTCGGGCTCGAGCTCCAGGAGCTGAAGGCGACGGCGGCGGCGCTCCGCGTGCACGCGCGCGGCCTCGTCCGTCGCGCGTGTGCGCGTGCGCAGTGCCTCGAGCAGGGCGGCGCTCGTGGCCCGATCCGCCGCGCTCGGCTCGGGCGGGGGCGACCAGCGGATCCGGGTGCGCGTCTCGAGGCGACGGCCGTCCTCGAGCGTGGCGACGACGCGGAGCGTGTTGTCGCCCTCGGCCAGCGGCAGCAGCCCGTCGAAGCTCCCGTCGGGGAAGATGCGCGTGGCGCGGCCGTGGCCGCCGGTCGTCTCGTTGGCGAGCTCGACGTCGGAGACGCCCGAAAGGCTCACGAGCGGTAGCTCCACCGCGATCTCGCGCGCCGCGGGCACGGAGACGTGTCGGCCGCGCGTGTAGCGAGCCAGGTTCCAGAGCAGCGTCGGGCCGGTTCCCTCCGTCTCGCCCACGCCGAACGCAAAGATCCGCGTGCCCGCTGCGCGCGCGCGGTGCACGGCCGCGGCGATTGCCTCGTCGATCTCGCGCTCGTGCGCGGCGTACGGCAGAGCGATCACGCCGTCGGAGAGCAGCAGGATCGTGCGCTGCGTCTCCTGCCCGGCGATCGGCGGCGCGAGCTCGAGCAGCTCGAGGCTCTTCTGCAGCGCCGCCGCAATGTCGGTGCCTCCGCGCATCACGTAGCGGAAGCGCTCGAGCGCGCGCTTCACGCCGTCGACCTCGCCGACCGGCTGCTCGACCCACGCGGTCCCGCCGAACTTGACCATGCCGATGCGTGTCGTCTCCGGGTTCAAGAGGCCGACGAGCTGGAGCGCAGCGGCGATCTCGACCTTCAGCACGATGTCGTCGAAGTCCGTCGTCCAGCGCTTGTAGCCGCGACAGCGCAGCCGCGCGTAGCCGAAGTAGTCGCAGGCCGGCCGGCCGATCACGCCGTCGCCGTCCAAGTCGGCGCCCGAGGGCCCGAACACGCTCCCCGAAGTGTCGATCGCGAGCACTACGTCCTGCGGGCCGCGCGGCCCCACACCGACGCGCCCGCGAAGCTCGACCCACGGCAGCAGCGTCTCGAGCGATGCGTCCGAGACCGGGGCCTCGAGCACGAGCCAGGGCTCGCCCAGATCCGGCAGCTCTACGGGCTCGGCCGCGCAATCGATGCCCCAGCGATCGTTGTTGCTCACCGGGCCCGAAGTGCACGAGAGCCCGGCGAGCAGACACAGGATCGCGATCCGAGCGCGCATCGGCGGATCGACTAGCCCGGGTTGGCTCGCTCGAGAATCAGCTCGAGATCGCTCGCGCCCGGCTCGACGGGGGCGGCGAGCTCCGCGGTCGCGTCGTTCGGGTCGCGGGTCAGCGGGTCGCCGTCGCGGTCGATCCGGGCGGAGAGCGAGATGGGGCCGCTGAAGGATCGGCCCGGCATCATCACGTCGGCCGGGCCGATTTCGAACGCGAGGGGGAAGGGACCGACCGCGAGGCGCTTCACCGCCAGCGGAGGGCCGCCGCCGGCGCCGCGCGCGATCACGAACAGGACGCCCTCGCCGCCCGACTCGACGCCGTCGCCAGCGACGACCCGGCCGCGGATCGGCGCCGCATCTTCACTTGCGGGGGCGCCCGCCGCTTGCGGCGGTCCCATCGGCATTCGCGCGCGCGGCGCAGGATTCTCGAGTCCGGGCACGCGCACGGGTCGCTCGAGGCGCGCGGGCTCGTCGGCCGGCTCGACGTAAGGCTCGAGGCGCCGGTCGCACGCGGGCGCGAGGAGGAGGGTCGCGAGGAGCGCGAGACGCGAGCGGGGAACGAGGCTCATGGGGGCCGAACAGTACCGATTCCGGGCGGGTCCAGACAGCTCGAAGGCGGCTCGCGGCGATCTCGCGACCCCGAAATTTTCACTGAAAAATCCGTAGCGCGGCCGGGCTCCTTCGTTATAGTCGCGTCCCCCGATCACTAACCGTCCGTGCTGGAGGCGGGAGACCCCGTTATGGCGATCGAAATCACGCTTCAGGTCAAGCTCTCGGTGGAGGAATCCGCCCTCGAAGACGCGCTCGCGGAATTCGATGAGCTGACGGTGAGTTCGCTCGTCACCCAGGTGCTGGACAAGGCGATCGCGCTCGAGCACATCGAGGTCGACGTGAAGGCCGGTCCGAACTCCCTCGAGGAGTACGACAAGGTCCGCGAGGCCTAACCCCCCGGGAAGAGCTCGAGCTGGATCAGCCCGCGGCGCGGCTCGGCGCGCGGCGCGGCGGGAAGCCCGGGCGCGCGGAACGGCTCCGGCGCCGCGGCCCCTGTTTCGGCCCCGGGCCGGTAGATGCCCTGCCTGCTGGCGTAGGCGCGGATCCGCCGGTAGAACGCCCAAAACCTTCGCCCGTGATCGAAGTGCCGCAGGTGCGCGAGCTCGTGGCAGAGCGTGTCGACCATGACCGAGTACTTCAGCACGCCGTCCGAGCGGAGCTGATGGAGCCGGATCTGGATCCGGCCGTCCGAGTAGCAGATCCCGTAGCGGCTGCGAACGCGCTCGCTCTCGGGCTCGATCGAGCGCAGCGGCAGCTCGAAGGCTTCCGCGAGCAGCGCAGCGTGGCGGCGCAGCCGCTCGATCGCGCGCTCGCGCGCCTCGCGCTCGGACTCGGTCAATCTCTGGCTCCGGGGGGGCCTGCGGAAGTATAACTTTCGCGGATGACCGAGCCCGACGACGCGACCGCCTTCCCGACCCGCTTTCCGATCTTCCCGCTTCCGGGCGTGGTCCTGTTCCCGGGCACCTACCTGCCGCTGCACATCTTCGAGCCGCGCTACCGGGCGATGACGGAGGCGGCGCTCGGCGGGGATCAGGTGATCGGGATGGTTCTGATCCGCGGCGACGCGGACGCGATGCAGCCGCGCGCGCCGATCTTCGAGGTCGGCTGCGCCGGCCGCATCGTCGAGAGCGAGCGGCAGGCCGACGGGCGCTTCAATTTGCTGCTGCACGGAGAGCGGCGCTTCCGGATCCGACAGGAGACGAAGTCGCGGGATCCCTTTCGCAGCGTGGACGCGGAGCTGCTCGTGGATCCGAGCTTCTCTGACCTGGAGCCTGGTGCGAAGCAGAGGCTCGCCGAGCTGCGCCCGCAGCTCGAGGCTCGGATGCTCGAGCTCGTGCGGCTGACGTCGCCCGCGAGTGCCGCGCAGCTCGGCGATCGAATGCAAGCACTCGATCCAGTGCTGCTGCAGAATGCGCTGGCCTTCGGCCTCGACGGCCCGACGCTCGAGAAGCAGAGCCTGCTCGAGGCGGCCGATCCGGTCGTGCAGGGCGAGCTGCTTCTGCGCCTGCTGATCTTCCGAATCGCCGAGGCGAGGCTTCCCGAGGGGCCGAAGCGCGTGAATTGAAAAACGTCGATTCCATCTGAAATCTTGCGAAATCCTTCGGAATCGACAGATCGCGAGACACCGCTCCGTGGCACTTCGCTGTGAGTACGCCTGTGCACGGAGCCGTGAATCGCAGGGCTCATGGCGCGCGCCCGCCGCCAACTCCGACGCGAATCCCAACGGTTGCGTCACCGTTGGGGAAGACCCTCGTATCCGGGTCGTGTCCACACGCGTGTAGGGCGCGGGCGAAAGGCCAGCCGATCGGGAATCGGCTTTGCCCCGTCTGCGACCCCATGGGAGAGTCGCTGGCGGAATTCACGTGGGGGTCGGCCGGAAATCCGGCCGAATTGAGGGGTAATCGGGCCGAGATGGACAACCGTGGGGGGTGGGAGGCCGTTCGCGCGGACCTGCGACGGCGCGTCGGAGAGGCTGTGTTCGAAGCCTGGTTCCGCGCGCTGGACGGTCGGCTCGAAGGCGAGACGCTGGTGCTTCGCTGTCCGGACCGCTTCAGCCGGGACTGGCTGCGCAGCCGCTACGGCAAGCTGATCGAGGAGTGCGCGGGCGGCGTTCGCGCGGTGGACTACCGCGTCGAGCCGGTCAGAACCGCGGCCGCGCCGGCCACCGCGCGGCCGATCGCGCAGCCGGCTTCCGAGCCGGAGTCGGACGAGCGGGGCGAGATCTCGGGAGCGCAGGAGCGCCTCTTCGAGAGCTTCATCGAGGGGCCAAGCAACGCGCTTGCGCTCGAGGCCGCCCGTTTGGTCGCGCGCGGCCAGGCGGGGCGCTGCAGTCCGCTGTTCCTCTACGCGAAAACGGGAATGGGGAAGTCGCACCTGTGTCGCGCGATCCACGGCCGGCTCGGCCACGCCGTGACGTATCGGTCGAGCGAGGAGTTCACCACCGAGGTGACCGACGCGATGCGCGCGGGGCAGATGCCGCGAATCCGCCAGCGCTATCGCCGCTCGACGAACGTGCTGATCCTCGAGGACGTGCAGTTCCTCGCCGGAAAGCGCGCGACGCAGGTCGAGCTCTTCCACACGCTCGATCATCTGATGTCGCACGGGAAGACGATCGTGCTCTCGGCGGACCGCCCGCCCGCGGAGCTCGCGGAGCTCGACCCGAAGCTCTCCTCGCGAATGGCCTCTGGCCTGGTCGCGTGCATTGCGCCGCCCGAGCAGGAGACGCGGCTCGCGATCCTGCGCGAGCGCGCGGCGCGCGGCGGCGTGCGCGTTCCCGACGCGTGTCTGGAGCTGCTCGCCCGGCGCGAGCTCGCCTCGGTTCGCGACCTGGTCGGCGGGCTCAATCAGGTGGTCGCGCGCGCGTCGCTGCTGAAGACCGCGATCACGCCCGAGCTGGTCGGCCAGGCGCTGGCCGCGGTCGAGCTGCCCGGACGCGCGCGCTCGCTCGACGAGATCATGGCCGAGACCGCGCGCGCGTACGGTGTGGGCAAGGACGATCTTCGCGCGCGCTCGCGCAAGCAGAGCCTGACGCGGCCGCGGCAGATCGCGATGTACCTGGCGCGGATCTACACCGAGGCGTCGCTGGCCGAGATCGGACGCGCCTTCAACCGCGATCACACCAGCGTCATGTACGCGATCGGCGTGGTGGAGCGGCGGATCGTCGAGAAGCCGCAGCTGCGCTACGAGCTCGAGGCGCTCGCGCAGCGGGTCAACGGCGGGCAGCCTCGCCGTAGTGCTTCTGGTAGTAGTCGCGGTACTCGCCCGACTTGATCGGCTCCCACCAGGCGCGGTTCTCGCGGTACCAGGCGACGGTCCGGGCGATTCCCGCCGCCAGGTCCTCGGCCGGTCGCCAGCCGAGCGCGCGAACCTTGGCGGTGTCGACGGCGTAGCGGTGATCGTGGCCGGGGCGCAGCCCGGTGACCGGGCGGATCAGCGACTCGGGCCGGCCGGTGCAGTCGAGGATCAGCTTGGTGAGTTCGCGGTTGCTGACCTCGGGCGTCTGGTTCGCGCCGATGTTGTAGATCTCGCCGGCCACGCCACGGCGCAGCAGCAGGAGCAGCGCGCGGCAGTGGTCCTCGACGCGCAGCCAGTCGCGCACCTGGGTACCGCCGTCGTAGAGCGGCAGCGGCTCGCCGTCGAGGGCGTTGGTGACGAAGACCGGGATCACCTTCTCCGGGTACTGGTTCGGCCCGTAGTTGTTCGTGCAGCGCGAGACGATCACGTCCATCTCGTGCGTGCGGTGGAAGGCCAGGGCGATGTGGTCCGCGCCGGCCTTCGCGGCCGAGTAGGGGCTGGAGGGCGCAAGCATCGCACGCTCGGTCGGGAACTCCGGAAACGGCACGTCGCCGTAGACCTCGTCGGTGCCGACCTGCAGGAAGCGCGCGCCGCGGTTCACCTGGCGCGTGGCTTCGAGCATGACGTACGCGCCGTAGACGTTGGTGTCGATGAACTCGCCCGCGCGCGCCTTGGTCGAGCGATCGACGTGCGACTCGGCCGCGAAGTTCACGATCCAGTCCGCGTCGGACACCAGCTCCTGCGCGACCTTCATGTCGCGGATGTCGCCGCGCACGAAGCGGTAGCGCGGGGAGCTGGCGACGTCGGCCAGGTTCGCGAGGTTGCCCGCGTAGGTGAGCACGTCCAGGTTCACGACCTGCGCGTCCGGCTCTTCCGCGAGCAGGATGCGGATGAAGTGCGAGCCGATGAAGCCCGCGCCGCCGGTGACCAGGACCCGCCTCATGGCTGCCTCATCGTCGCTTCCGGACGCGAGCCTTGAGGGACGCCGCTAGTAGCCGCTCGGGACCGCAATGCCGTGCCCGGCCGACGGCCGCCCTTCCGGGGCGAGCTCGAGCTCGAGCGGCGCGGCCTTCGCCACGCTCTTCCGCTCGCGCCGCCCGTAGGTGGTGGTGCGCTCGTAGGGCGTGCGGCCGATCTCGCGGATCAGGCGCTCGATCGTCTCGGGCTCGACGTGGTCGCCGTGCTCGGAGCCAGCCGCGTTGCTGATCGATTCCTCCATCAGCGTTCCACCGAAGTCGTTCGCCCCCGACATCAGCGCGACCTGCCCGGTCTTGAAGCCCATTTTCACCCACGAGATCTGCACGTTGCGGATCCAGGGGCGCAGGAACAGGCGAGCGATCGCGATCAGGCGCAGATCCTCGGGCAGGGTCGCGCCCGCGCGCGAGCCCCGCTCGTTGTAGAGCTTGGTGTTGTGGTGGATGAAGCCGAGCGGGACGAACTCGGTGAATCCCCCCGTGCGCTTCTGGATCTCGCGCAGAAGCTCGAGGTGGCCCGCGACGTGGCGCGGGCTCTCGATGTGGCCGTACATCAGCGTCGAGCTCGAGCGCAGGCCGACCTCGTGCGCGGTGGTGACGATCTCGACCCAGCGCTCGGTCATGAGCTTTCGCGGCGCGAGGATGCGCCGGATCTCGTCGTCGAGGATCTCGGCGGCCGTGCCCGGGATCGAGCCGAGGCCCTCGTCCTTCAGCATCGAGAGGTAGTCGCGCAGCGACATGCCCTTCGACTTCTGCTGGCCGAAGTGGATCTCCTCGGGCGAGAACGCGTGGATGTGCAGATCCGGAAGCTCCGCCTTGATCGCGCGCAGGATCTCGCGGTACCAGAAGCCATCCTTGTTGGGATGGATCCCGCCCTGGATGCACACCTCGGACGCGCCGCGCGCCACGGCCTCGCGGGCGCGCCCGACGACGTCGTCGAGCGTGCGGTCGTAGGCCTCTTCCTCGTGCTTGTGCCGCGAGAAGCCGCAGAAGCTGCAGCCGACGTAGCAGACGTTCGTGAAGTTGATGTTCCGGCAGACCACGTAGGAGATCTCGTCGCCGACGTCGTCGAAGCGCGCGCTGTCGGCGACGGCGCAGAGGATCTGCAGGTCGCGGCCCTCCGAGCCGAGCAGGACTTCCGCGTCCCCGCGCGAGAGCTCGCGGCCCTCGAGCGAGCGCTCCAGAACCTCGCGCACGGGCGCGGTCGTGCCACGCAGAAGTGTGTCGGAGAGGTCAGCTCGTCGTGTGGGCATCGGAACTCCTCGGCCAGCCCTGCGGGTCGGTCCGATCGCGCAGGCGCTGCAGCATCTCGGGCTCGAACAGCTCCGGCCGCTCGGCGATCAGCTCCGGATACACGCAGAGCCGATCGCGGAGCTCGTAGCCGGCCGCCTCGGTCCGGCGGCGCAGCTCGTCGAGCTCGGGCCAGGGCGCTTCGGGATTGATGAAGTCGATCGTGAGCGGCGAGACGCCGCCCCAGTCGTTGATGCCCGCGCGAAGCAGCAGCTCGAGCGACGTCGGCGACAGGTTCGGCGGCGCCTGCAGGTTCATGCGCGGGCCGAGGATCAGGCGCGCGAGCGCCGTCGTGCCCGCCATCAGCGCGTCGCTCGGCATCGGTACGTCGGCCATCGCGGTCCCCGGCTTGGGGTGGAAGTTCTGCACGATCACTTCCTGGATGTGGCGGCCGCGTGCGTGCAGATCGCGGATTGCGTAGAGCGTGTCGACGCGCTCCTCCGCGGTCTCGCCGATTCCGACCAGGATTCCGCTCGTGAAGGGAATGCCGAGCTCGCCGGCCTCGCGCGTCATTCGGATGCGCTTCTCGGGCTCCTTGTCGGGGGCGTAGTAGTGCGCGCCGCCTCGCTCGCGGAGCCGCGCGCTCGTGGTCTCGAGCATGAGCCCCATGCTCGCGTTGGTCTTGCGCAGGACCGCCATCTCGTCCGGCGAGAGGATGCCCGCGTTCGTGTGCGGGAAGAGCCCCTCCTCGTACGCGACCGCGCAGGCCTCGGCCAGGTAGTCGGTCGTGCGCGCGTGGCCGCGCTCGCCGAGCCAGTCCCGGTAGCCGCGGTAGGCGAGCTCCGGCTTGTCGCCGAGGCAGAAGAGCGCCTCGAGGCAGCCCTGCGCGCGCGCGCGCCGGGCGGTGTCGCGCACCTCGTCGAGCCGCCAGGTCTTCGCGTGCGGCGAGTCGGGCTCGACCGCGAAGGTGCAGTAGCCGCAGCGGTTGCGACACAGATTGGTGAGGGGGATGAATACGTTTCGCGACACCGAGACCACGCGGCCGTGGCCGCGAACGCCGAGCTCGCGGGCGGCTTCGAGCAGCGGCTCGAGGATCGTCTGCGGATCGCGCTCGACGCGAGCCATGATCGATACTGCGTCGCGGCGCTCGAGCGGCTCGGCCTCTACGGCCTTCCGGATCCGTTCGCGCAGCTCGGCCTGGGGGGTCTCGGTCGGCACGAGGGCAGGCTAACACCGGCCTCTAAGGCCCAACAAGCTGACGTGACGTAAGGGTTTTTGGCTTCGCGAAGGCCAGGCGCTTCGCCATCACGCGCAGCGCCTCCGGGCTCGAATCGACCAGGATGAAGCCGCGATCCAGGCGCGCGGCAGCCTCTCCGGTCGTGCCGCTGCCGGCGAAGAAATCGAGAACGAGGTCCCCCGGACGCGAGTGGACGGCCACGATCCGGGACAGGATCGCCAGCGGCTTCTGCGTCGCGTAGCCGGTCCGCTCCCGCGAGTTCGTGGGCACGATCGTCTGCCACCAGACGTCCGTCGGCGTCTTGCCGCGCGCGGCCTTCTCGGGGCCGACCAGGCCCGGCGCGGCGTACGGGATGCGGTCGATCGCGTCGTACTCGTACGTGAAGCGACGCGGGTCCATCGCGTACCAAAGGATCGTGTCGTGCTTCGCGGGCCAGCGCGTTCGCGTGCGCGCGCCGTAGTCGTACGCCCAGACGATCTCGTTCATGAACGACGCGCGCCCGAAGAGGCGGTCGAGCAGAACCTTCACGTAGTGGGACTCGCGCGGGTCCAGGTGCACGAAGAGCGAGCCCGTGGGTTTCAGGATGCGCCGCGCCTCGACGAGCCGCGGCTCGAGGAACGCCGGGAAGTCCGCGAAGCGATCGTCGAACGACGAGACCCCGACCACGCGGCTCTTGTAGCGCCGGCCCGCGAATCCGGTCCGGTCGCCGCCGAGCTCGTCGCGCTCCACGCGCAGGCGTGCGCGCCGTTGCGTTCGGCCCGTGTTGAACGGCGGATCGATGTAGACCAGGTCGACGAGCGCGTCCGGAAGCTTGCGCAGAACGTCCAGGTTCTCGCCGTGTACGATCCAGCGCACGCGGCTATCTTGCGCGGCGTGCCGGTCGCCGCGCTCTCGATCGACCTCTTCGACACGCTGGTCGACGTTCACATGGACCGCCTTCCCAGCGTCGAGATCGCGGGGCGCCGCGCGCCGTCGACCTACGGGCTTCTGCACGCCGCCAGTGTGCAGTGGCACGGCCTGGAATTCGAGCGCTTTGCAGCGGAGCTCGGCGCCGTGGATCGCGAGCTGCGCCAGGCGTACTACGCCGAGCACCGCGAGCTGCCGACCCTGGAGCGCTTTCTCGCCTTCGGCCGGCGGGTCGGGGCCCCGCATTCCGAGATGGCCGAGGCCCTGACGCGCACGCACATGGGCGCGATTCGCGAGCAGGTGACCTACCTCGGCCATCACGCAGATGTTCTCGCGCGCCTGCGCGGACGCGTGCGTCTCGCGGTCTGCTCGAACTTCAGCCACGGCGAGACCGCGCGCGACGTGCTCGACCGCGCCGGGCTGCTCGCGCACTTCCACGAGGTCGTGATCTCCGACGAGATCGGCATCCGCAAGCCGCGCGCCGAGATCTTCACGGCCGTGCTCGAGCGTCTGGGCCTTTCGGCGCAGCAGGTGATCCACGTCGGTGACAACCTGGCCGCCGACATCGCCGGCGCCGCGGCCGTCGGCATGCGCACGGCTTGGCTCACTCGTCGCGTCGCTGAACCGTCGCGCGCGCTCGGCGAGTACGAGGGTCGCGCGCCGGACCACGTGATCTCCGACCTGGCCGAGCTCGAGGCCCTGCTCGATTGACACCCCGATCGGCCTGCCGCATTCTGCGCGGCCGATGCCCGCCGCGATCGTCATCTGCGTGTCCGCGCGTCGCGCCCGTACCGGGTCCCACCGGCGCGGATAGATCCGTCTGATCTCCTCCCGCCGGCGGGACTCTACAGTCGCACTTCACGTGCCCCCCTGATCGAGTCTCCCGCAAGCCAGAGGTGGAATCATGTCCGAGGTCTTCGACGCGATCGTCTCCCGAGAGAAGCAGGTGTTCATGCCCATGGTGCGGCGCTGGCCGGTCGCGCTCGAGCGCGGCTTCGGCTCGCGCGTCTGGGACGTCGAAGGCCGGGAGTTCATCGATCTGACGGCGGGCTGGGGCGTGACCGCGATCGGTCACTGTCACCCGGAGCTGGCCGACGCGATCAGCGATCAGGCGCGCACGCTGATGCAGACGACGAACATCGTCTACACCAAGCCGCAGCTCGATCTGGCCGAGCGGCTCGCGCGCCTCGCGCCGCGCGGAATCCACCAGTCGTTCTTCACGTCGAGCGGCGCAGAAGCGAACGAGGGCGCGCTGAAGCTCGCCGCGCGCAAGACCGGCCGGAGCCGCTTCCTGGCCACGCTGAACAGCTTCCACGGTCGCACCCTCGGCGCGATGGGCTGTCTCGGACAGGAGAAGTACCGCGGCCCTTGGAAGGGGATCGTTCGAGAGGCCTCGTTCGTGCCCTTCGGTGACGTGGAAGCGGTTGCGGCGGCGCTCGGCCCCGAGATCGCGGCCTTCATCGTCGAGCCGATCCAGGGCGAGGGGGGCGTGGTCGTGCCGCCGCCCGACTACCTGCGGCGCGTGGCCGACGCATGCCACGCGGCCGGCGCGCTGCTGATCGCCGACGAGGTGCAGACCTGCGTCGGCCGCACGGGTCGCTGGCTGGCCTGTGACCACGCGGGAGTGACTCCCGACATCGTCACGCTCGGCAAAGGGCTCGGCGGCGGCTTCCCGCTCGCAGCGTTCATGGCCACCGAGGACGTGATGGCCTCGATCCAGCCCGGCGATCACGGCGGAACCTACGCCGGAAACCCGCTCGCCTGCCGCGCCGGCGCGACCGTGCTGCGCGTGATCGAGGAGCAGCGGCTGGTCGAGCGCGCGGCACTGCTCGGCAAGGACGTGCTCGCGCGGCTCGGAGATTTCGCGAGATCACAGCCCGAGAAGGTGGAGTGCGCGCGCGGCCTCGGACTTCTGATCGGATTGGTGTTGCGCGACCCGGCCTTCGCGCTGCGCGTGCACGCCGAGATCCGCGAGCTCGGCGTTCTCGTCAATCTGACCGCCGACCGGGTGCTGCGGCTGTTCCCCGCGCTGAACATTCCGGAGGCCGATCTCTCGCAGGCGCTCGACGTTCTGGAAGGCGCGATCCGCGGCACCGCCTGAACCGCGGGTTCGGTCAGTCGCCGCCGAGCTTCACGCCATGCCAGGGGCACCAGTCCCAGCTCGCCTCGAGCTCCTCGCCGCCCTTCGGGCACTTCGTCGTCCCGGCGATCGCGGTGAACGGCGCGCGCCACATCACCGCGTGCGCCGGGCCGGAATCGTCGAAGCGGTACTCGAGCCGCAGTTCGCCCGGAGCGGCGCCGGTGAGGATCGGATTGCCCTTCGCGTCGACGTTCGCGAGCGGCAGCACGCGCAGGCCCTCGCCCAGTCCCGAGAGCGAGGCGCGGAGCAGGTAGACCAGGCTCGCAGTGAGGCGCGCGACCTCGGGGTTCACCTCGCGCAGAACCCCGACCTTGGTCCCGTTGCGCTTGAACTGCGCGCGGTCGACGATCTCGGCGATGCTGGCGTAGGTCGGCTTCTGCGCGGCGTCGAGCTTGGACTCGAGCGCCGCGATCAGCAGGTAGTCGCGAAACGCGACGCGGACCTTCTCCTGCTCCTCGGCGGGTATCGCGAGCTCGCGCGCGACCTGCTCCCAGTACTCCTGCGGCAGCCACCAGAAGCTGGCGACGCGGCCATCGCCGCTCTTGATCGGGCGCGCGGCCTCATGGACGATCGCGCTGCTGCTCTCGGCGCCGGCGAGCGACGGGAGGAGCGCGAGAACGAGAGCGATCGCGGTCGAGATCAGGCGGCTCATCGTCACGCAGTGTAGCGGCCGATCGCCTCCAGGCTCGCGCCGACCTCGCCGCGGAACGAGCGAACGAGCGCTCCCGCGTCCTCTTCCTCCGCCACCGCGACGTACGCGAAGGCCAGATGACGGCGCGCGCCCGCGGGCACCGCCATGCGCAGGTCGAGCGCAAGTCCGCGCACCGGCGGCTGCGCCGGCGGCTCCGCGCGCGACACGATCCCGCAGTCGGCGAGCGCGAAGACGTGACCGCCGAAGCGACGCTCGCAGGCCGCCGGCGCCGTCGACCAATCGCCTGCGGGAACGTCCCAGGTCTCGGTGTACTCCAGCGCCAGCGGCTCCGCGCCGGAGTTCTCGATCCGGACCCAGGCGAGCAGGAGCGCGCGGGCCGCGGCCGGCGCGAACACGACGTGCAGGATGCGCAGGCCGTCCGCCGAGAGCGCGCGCCGCACCTGGGCTACACCGTACTCGGTCGCCTCGGGGCGGCTGGTGGAGAGCACCGCCGCCCCGACGCGCACGAGCGCCTCGATCTTGCCGCCCGCAAAGACGACGCCGCGCGCGTCCGCGACGCCGCGGCAGGCCGCGTTCGCGATCGGGTGACCGCCGGGCGGAAGGCCGGGCGTCGCCGGCCCCCAGAGCGGATCGGCCAGATCGGTCGCGCTAGACGTAGGTGCTGCCCTTCGGCTCGCTCTCGTCGCGGCGGATCATCACGTTGATCAGCGCGGGCTTTCCGGACGCGAACGCGCGCTCGAGCGCGGGCCTGATCTGCTCGGGGCGCTCGCAGTGCTCGCCGTGCCCGCCGAGCGCCTCGACCACCTTGTCGTAGCGCGTGGGCCTGAGATACGTCGCGACCGCGCGCTCCTTGCCATAGATGCCGATCTGCGGGCGCAGCATCTGCCCCCAGGCCGCGTCGTTTCCGACGATGCCGACGATCGGAAGGCCGAAGCGGATCGCGGTGTCGTACTCGAAGCCGTTCAGGCCGAACGAGCCGTCGCCGTAGATGATCAGCACCTTCTTGTCCGGGAAGGAGACCTGCGCGGCGAGCGCGAAGGGCATGCCGACGCCGAGCGTGCCGAGCGGGCCCGGGTCCATCCAGCAGTTCTCCTTCATCACCGGCACGACCTTGGCGGCCTGCGCGACGATGTCGCCGCCGTCCCCGATCAGGATCGTGTCCTCGTCGATGAAGTCGCGGATCTCGCGGCACATCCGCAGCGGGTCGATCGGCACCTCGTCGGACGAGAGCTCTTTCTGGAAGCCGGCCTCGATCTTGACCTCGATCGCGCGCAGCTCGTCGCGCCAGGCGGTGAAGTCGAGCCGGAGCGACTCCTCCTTCATGATCTGCAGCATCTGCTCGAACGCGACGCCGAGGTTGCCGACGATGGCCGCGTCGGCGGAGCGGTTCTGGCCGATCAGCGTGTTCTCCATGTCGAGCTGCACGATCTTTGCGTTGGCCGGAATCGCCTTGCCGAAGCGCAGCCGGAAGTCGAGCGGCGAACCGGCGAGCACGAACACGTCGCAGCGGCTCATCGCGTCCTTGCGCGAGCGGTTCATGAACTGAGGGTCGTCGAAACGGAGCTGCCCGCGCCCCATTCCGTTCAGGAACGTCGGGAGCTTGGTCTCCTCGACGAAGCGGCGCATCGCGGCGCCGCCCTGCGACCACTTCACCCCCGTGCCGCCCATCATGATCGGGCGCTTCGCGCCGGCCAGGATCTGCAGCGCGGCCACGACGTCGGCGCGATCCGGAGCCTGGCGCGGAGCGCTGCGGAAGCTCGGGAACCAGACCTTCTCGAACTCGGACTGCCCCATCAGCACGTCCATCGGGATCTCGAGGAAGGCCGGGCCGGGCACGCCGGAGGTCGCGTGGCGCGCGGCGAGCTCGATGTACTCGGGAATTCGCGCGGTGTCGTAGCACGCGTCCGCCCACTTCGAGATCGGGCGGATCATCGAGACGTGGTCCATCTCCTGGAGCGACCCACGGCGCAGGTTCGAGAACGGGCCCTGCCCGCCGATCACGAGAATCGGGCTGTTCGCGCGCCAGGCGTTGGCGATGCCGGTCACGCCGTCGGTCACGCCGGGGCCGGCCGTGAGCACCGCGCAGCCGAGCTTGCCGGGGTTCAGCCGGCTGTAGGCGTCGGCCGCGTGAACGGCGGCCTGCTCGTGCCGAACGTCGATGACCCGGATGCCCTCGTCGAGCGCGCCGTCGTAGATCGCCATCACGTGCCCGCCCGAGAGCGTGAAGATGCAATCGACTCCCGCGAGCCGGAGCGCGCGAGCCGCGAGCTTGCCGCCGTGAACCGCCATGACGAACCTCCCCGTGATTCGCCCGCCAGAATAGCAGGGGCCGGGCGCGGGATGGTCAGGGCGAGCGGAGCTCCGGCCACCTGCGCTCGAGGTCGGGAAAGGTCAGCCCGAGGCTCTCGGCCTCGGCGAGCGCCGCCCGAGCCGCGTCGAAGCTCCCGGAATCGAGCGCCGAGCTGATCCGGTTGCGGTGCGCGAGCTCGAGCTCCGCGCGATCGCAGCGCGTGCCGTCGCAGGGCGACAGCTGCGCATAGAGCTCGACCGCGCGCGCGTAGCTCTGCTTCGCGCCGGCGTAGTCGGCGCGCTGCGTCTGCAGGCTCCCCTTTCGCACCAGCGCCTGCGCGAGCAGCCGCGAGGCCTCGGCGCTCTGCGGATACTCGCGCAGCAGGGCCTCTAGCTGGTCGAGGCCGGCGTCGAGCTGTCCCCGCTCGAGCAGGTCGTAGGCGACGTCGAGCCGCCGCTCGACCGACAGCCGCACGATCGGCGTCTGCGCGACCAGGTCGGGCGCGAGGCCGCTCGCCTCTTCTCGCAGGCGCGCGACTTCGGCGTCGTCGCGCTCCATGGCTGCGCGTTCGAGCAGCACCACGGCGAGGCTGCGCCCGAGCTCGGAATCCTCCGGCGAGATGGCGAGCGCCGCGCGCAGGTCGGCGTCGGCGAGCGCGAGTCCCTTGGGGCCGCCGGGCTTCACGCGCTTCTGCTCCGCGCGCGCGACGTACGCCGCGACCAGGGAGCTTGCGATTCGCGTGTTCCAGGGCGTGCGTTCGAACGCCTCGCGGTAGGAATCGATTCCGGTGTCTAGATCGCCGCTCGCGAGCGCCGCCTCGGCCCGCGCGACGATCGGCGCGACGCCAGCCGCGTCGGACGGAGCGGCGGGGCCGCTCTCGGGCCGGGCACAGGCGACGACAAGCGCGCACGACAGCGCCATGCAGACCCGGCGCAGCACGGCGGCATCTGGTCGATTCACCCGCACCCGCAACTCCCCCCGCAAGCGCGCGGAAGATACCCGAGAGGCGCGGTGTCGACGAGCGCTCGCCCGACACGAATCTACGTACAGTCTGCCGGCGCGACTGCCGATAGCTCAGTTCGTGGGTGAGACGCAGTCCCGCGCACCGCTCGACTCCGAGAACGATGTCGAGCTCTACACGTCCCCGTGGGTGAGCGGCACGCGCGCCGCGGCCTACTTCGGACCGATCAGCTCGGAGCTCTTCCTCCAGGACGACCAGGTCGAGGACCGCTCCGAGGCCTGGAGCAAGGCCGAGCGCGAGCTGCTCGAGTCGCTGCGCGACAAGGCGCGGCTGCTCGGTGCGAACGCGGTCGTCGGGCTCGAGATCACGCTCGATCCGTTCGCGCAGCTTCCCGAGTCCGCGGCGACCGGACTCCGTCTGCACGCGGTCGGCACCGCCGCGAAGCTCGAACCGCTGTTCTAGAGCCGGGAGCTCCGCGCGCGGCGCAGCGCGAGCGCGCCGAGTCCCGCGCCGAGCAGGCCGAGAAGCGCGGGCTCGGGAGCGGGCGGCGCTTCCAGCACGCTGTCGAAGCGCACGATCGCCGGCGTGCCGCTCGCTCCATCGCTGAAGAAGACCGTGATCTTCCCGGTCGCCGCGTCGTAGTCGACGCCCTCGGCATCGCGCCACGGCTGGCCGAACTCGCTCTCGAAGTTCGCGGTGATGCCAGCGCCCGGCCCGTCGAGGCTCTCCAGAATCTGACCGAGCAGGTTGAGCACGAACGCGCTCGAGTCGCTGCCCGAGCTGTCGTCGGTCATGATCACGGTGGAGTTCGCAAGGTCGATGTTGCCGGCGCCGTCGAAGACCATGTTGATCACGTCGAGGCCGGAGAGATCGTCGAAGTTGTCGGCGAGCGGTACATCGAAGAGCTTCGTGAAGCCGGTGATCCCGGAGCCGGAGACCTGCGCCAGGTACACCTCGCCGGGTGCCTCCGTGCTCTGGCCCGTCGGCGTCCGCCCCTCCTCGCCGATGAGCAGGAACACCTGCCCGTCCGACGGCCGCGCGAACGCCGTGATCGCCTCGAACTCGTCGAACGCCTGGTTCAGGTCGGGATGGTCGGGATGGTTGGGCAGGGCGAAATTGATCGTGCCGGGCGTGGCGATGGGCACGCTGCCGTCTCCCGGATTCCCCGGGATCACGAACTCGCGCACGTAGTTCACGTCGTGCTGCCCGATGATCAGATTTCCGTTGGGCAGCACGTCCATGGCGCGGAATTCGGTGTGCGGAAACGTGCCGAAGTTGAAGCTGAAGTTGTACAGGAACGCGCCGGTGTTCACGTCGAGCACCGTGACCAGGCCCTGGCTGTCGTGCGGGATGTAGATGCCCGCGTTGGCTCCGTCGTAGATGACCGCGATGTCCTCGGCGTCTCCCGGCGCTCCGTTCAGCGGGAAGCTCTGCTCGACCGTGAGCTGAAGCGCACCTGCGCTCCCCGCGACACCCGTGACCAGCGACACCAAGGCGACCAAGAACAACCGCGACACCACGGCCTCCGGCCTGACGAATCACCCACCGACTGGGTGGATTAGACGACGCCGGGGCGCCGGGTGTCAACGCTCGTCCGTGTCGCCCCCTCGGAGGGCGGGAACGAAGGCGCAAGTGCGCGCGAAAGTCGTCGGGCTGGCACGAGAAACCGGGCGCGATCCGGTCGGCTAGGAGAACTCGCGCAGCAGCGCGCGCAGGGATTCGAGCTCCTCGACCACGCGCTGCGCGGCGCCAAGCGCGACCTTGGAGACCTCGCGGTTCTCCTTGGCTGCGCCATCGACCCGGCCTCCGACCGCGCGAACCGCGTTTGCGCTCCGCGACGCATCCGCCACCGAGGTGGACATTCGCGACGCCAGGCTCGAGAGCTCGACCGCTCCCGCCGCCGACTGCGCGCTCGCCTGGGCGGCGCTCGCGACGGCGCGCGAGATCGCGTCGGTGCGATTCACAGCCTCCGAGAGATTCGAGGAGATCTCCGAGCTGGTGCTGGTCTGCTCCTCGACCGCGATCACGATCGAGCGCGTGTTCTCGTGGATCTCGTCGATCATCCGGACGATCCCCTCGGTCGCGTCCACGGCCGCGCGCGTGCTCGACTGGATCGAGTGGATGCGCTCCTCGATCTCCTGGGTGGCCAGCGCGGTCTGACGCGCCAGCTCCTTGACCTCGTTGGCGACGACCGTGAAGCCGCGGCCCGCCTCACCGGCGCTCGCCGCCTCGATCCGGGCGTTCAGCGCGAAAAGGTTGGTCTGATCGGCGATGTCGCTGATCACGCCGACCACGTTTCCGATCTCCTCCGCCGCGACGCGCAGCTTGTCGAACGCCGCCGTCGTCTCCCGAGCGTTGCGCGCAGCGCCGTTCGCGATTCCCGCGGAGTGGTTGGAGCTCCTGGCGACGTCGGAGAGCGACATCGAGAGCTCCTCGACCGCGGTCGAGACCGAGCGGATCGCCTCGTTCACCGACTCCACGTTGGCGCGCGCGGCCTCCATGTCGCTGCTCACGCGGCTCGCACCCGCGGCGAGCTCGTCGACGCCGCGGCTCGCCTGGGTGGCGGCCGACGCGGCCGTCGCAAGGCTTCGCGCGGCCGCTTCGCTCGCGTCGTCCATCTCGCGGAAATTCTCGCCGAGCTGCGATGAGCTCTGCTCGATCTGCTCGGCGACCGGCGCGAGCGCCTCGACCGAATTCCCGAGATTCTCGACGGTGCCCTTCACGCGACCGACCAGATCCTTGAGCGAGCCCGCGAGCCGGCCGAGCGCGTGCGTCGCGCGCAGGATCTCGCTGGTGCCGGCCTGCGAGGCGTCGCCACCGCTCGTGGCGGTCTCCTCTCCGACGAGCGAGCCGGCGACCATGACCGCCTGCGCGAGCGGTCGCGTGATGTTGAGCGCGATCCGAGTGGCCAGGAGCGCGGTGAGAGCGAGCGAAGCGAAGACGACGAGGAGCGTGAGTGCGCGTCCGCGCGACAGACCCGCGACGCGCGTCGCGAGCAGATCGTCTAGCCCGGCGGCGGCGGTGTGCCAGAGCGCGTGGCTCTGCGCCAGCGACCCGAGCACGGACTGCGAGAACTCTTGCGCGTACGCCCCCACATCGGCGGTGAAGGCGAGTTGCACGGTGCTCTGCTTCGCGTCGATGAGCGCGAGCCCGTGGCCGTGCAGCGCCGGTGGCAGGTCGCGCTGCAGCGCTTCGCTGGGACTTCCGCCGTTCGCGTTCGCGCGCAGAGCCTTGGTCGCCTGCAGGCTCACCCGATCGAGATCGCCCTGCGAGATCACCAGGCCCAGGCTGGTCACTTCCTCGCGATCCTTGTCCGCGAGGCTCGCGCCGGGGCTGGTCCGCGCCGCGACCGTCAGAGCCGCGTCGATGTGCAGGATGCTCTGCGGAATCGTGGCGGTCGTGAGCTCCATCAGGTAGCGGGAATCGAGGTCGGGATCCTGGATCAGCATCGAGCTGTCGCCGATGTACTCGATCAGGCCGCGCACGCCGAGAAGAAGATCGCGCAGCCGGGTCTCTCGCTCGAATCCGGCAAGGCTCGGAAGATCCCTGTCCAGGCTGCGGAACTGCGCCTCGAGCGCCGCCGGCGCGAGCGCGCCGAGATCGACCGCGCCGAGCGCCTCGGGCGTCGTCGCGAGCTTCTCGGCCGACTCCTCCTGCGCGCTGGCGAGAGCGGCGAAACCGGCGGAGACGTTCGCACGCGGCTTTTCGAGCGAGTCACCGGTTCGTGCGCGGTGCGCGTACTCGGCGAGACCGACGAGGATGTCGGCGAGCACGCTCTGCTCCGCCACGCCCGCGCGCTCCAGCTCGGCGTGATGGACCTTCGCCGAGAGCGATCGCATCAGCAGTGAGGTCGAGAGCGCGATCGGGATCAGAAACGAGATGCAGATGAGCAGGATCATCCGGCCGACGGACAGCTTTCCCAGGGTCATGCCGTCGGTTCGGTGATATCAGCGCCCAACTGAACGGCGCGAGTCGGGCTACGGCGCCTCGCCTTGGCGATCGCGACAGCCAGGCCGTCTCACGACACGAGCGCTTCGCGCTAGATGACGAGCACGGCCTTCGCCGCGGGTCGCTCGCGGTAGGCGAGGTCCCAGCGCGCGATCCGCTCGAACCGGGCCTCGATCTCGACTCCCCCGAAGCGGCCGAACTGGAACGCGGCCGCGAGCGCGAAATCCGCGACGGTAGGGCCCGCGCCCGCCAGGAACGGACGGTCGTCGGCGAGCTTCGCGTCGAGCAACTCGAGGACGCGCGGCAGGGCCTCGCGGAAATGCGCCGCCACCTCGGGCCGCGCAGGCAGGCGCAGCGGCGAGCGTGTCGCGTGCACGATCTGCGCGATGGGAAGCAGCACGCCGAGCTCGCAGATGCGCTCGAGCTCGCGGACCCTCGCACGCTCCACTGGATTGCGGCCGATCAGCGACGGCTCCGGGTGGAGCTCTTCGAGATATTCCATGATCGCGAGTGACTCCGTGAGGTACGAGCCGTCGTCGAGCTCGAGCACTGGCAGGCGCCCGAAAGGATTGCGCGCCAGGTGCTCGGGCGACTTCTGCTCCGAGCGTGGCAGGCTCACCGTCACTTCCTCGACCGCGATCGCGCCACCCGCTTCGCGCTTCTCGGCCAGATACAGGCGCACCCGGGTCGGATTCGGGGCGACGGGAAAGACGTAGAGCTTCATCGCGGCAGGCGCTCCGCGACGACCCGGTACACGTCGGCTGCGAAGCCGAGCCCGAGGTGCGTGGCCACGACCTCGACGTTCTCCACTTCTGGGCTGCGCCTGTCGACACACGCTTGCCAGGCGACGACGCCGTCGGCGCGCGACCAGATCGCCGTGATGGGCACGCGGATCGGCGTCGCCTCGCGGCCCTCGATCTCGGCCTCGAGCGCGTCGAGATCCACGCCCCGTTGCGCGTAGATGCGACCGACGGCGGTGTACTTCGGCCCGCCGACGATGGGGGAGCCGATCGTGTTCACGCTGCGCACCAGGTCCGGCGCCTCGCGCGCGACCTCGCGCGCGAGCACTCCGCCAAGGCTCCAGCCGATCAGCCGCACCCGGTCGCCCGCGCGATCGGCCGCGCTCGCCACGCGTCGGCGGACGCGCGGCAGCAGCTCGGCGACCTGTCCGGTGTTCACGCCCATCCTCCAGCCTCGGACCTGATAGCCCAGGAAGCGCAGATACGAGCGCAGCACGAACGTCGAGCCGTCGCTCGCGCCGAATCCCGGCAGGACCATGACCGGCTGGCCGGATCCGCGCGGCATGCGCGCGAGCTCGGGAAAGCGCAGCAGAAGCCGCGGCAGCTCCAGCAGTCCGAGCCCCTCGCGCAGGAGCGAGACGGGTCCCGGAGTGGGCAGATCCATCGCCTTGGCCATTGGCGGCGAGTGCGGCGAGCTCAGCCCGGCACCCGCTCGAACGCGGCCACGCCGGCGGGAATCTGGTGGAAGGTCTGCTTGTCGACGGTGAAGATCGCGATCTGCGGACCGCCGAACGCGCTCGGATCGTCGAGCGTGCCGACCTTCAGGATGACCGCACCCGGCAGGCCGGGCGCGCGCGAGACCAGGTGCGTGCCGCACTCCGCGCAGAACTCGCGCGTGACCGGATTGGGCAGGTCCTTGCGGCGGAACACCTTCGGCTGCGCCTTGGTGTAGCTGAATCCCGACTCCGGTAGCGCCATGAACACGTTCGGGCTGCCGCCGGTGACGTACTGGCACTCGCGACAGTGGCACTGCGCCCGCATCAGCGCCTCGCCCGTCGCCCGATAGCGGACCGCGCCGCAGTAGCAGCCACCCTGAACGTCCATGCGGATCTCCTTCCTCGCTTGCGCCCTAGCCTACCAGCTTGGCCGCGCGGCTTCTTCGCGCCCAGCGCTCGAGCACGAGAAGCGTGGTCTGGCGCGACTGCACGCCCGGGAACGGGAACGTGTCGAGCATGATCGTCGGCAGGCCCGTCACGCCCTCTTCCGAGGCCCGCCGCGCGCCGAGCTCGAGAGTCGCGCACGCGTCCTCGAGCTCGCGCGCATCGAAGGCGAGGCCGAGGTCGCGCGCGCACCTCGCGACCACGCCCGGCGCGTCGAGGTCGACGCGCTCCTCGAAGGCGGCGGCGAATACGCGCTCTCGGAACGCCTCGCCGCGCGGGCCACGGCCGAGCGCGAGCGCCGCCGCCAGGGCTTCGCGCGAGTCGGGCCATACCGGCAGCGGTCGCACCGCGATTCCGAACTCCGCTGCGACGCGGCTGGCGTTCGACAGCCGCGCTTCGTCGACTACGACTCCGCGCGGCCAGCCGAGAAGCTCGGAAAGATCGAGCGGCTGCCATTCGAGCTCGACGCCGAGCGCCGCGAGATCCGGCTCGAGGTCGGCGAAGACGCGGTGCGCCACGTAGCAGAGCGTCGATGCGAAGTCGTAGTAGACGCGTGCGCGAAGCGGCGGCTCGGCGCTTTCGACGGACGTGCGCGCCACGTCTAGGCCACCCGATTCGGAATTGGCTCGCCGCGAAGCGCGGCGACGACGTTTCGGGCGGCGACCTCGGCCATCCGAGCGCGCGTGGCGACGGTGGCGCTGCCGACGTGCGGCGCGAGCACGACCTGCGGCAGATCGCGAAGGCCCGGGGCGAGCGCCGGCTCGCGCTCGAAGACGTCGAGGCCGGCCGCGGCGATCCGGCCCGCGCGAAGCGCGGCGACGAGCGCGGCCTCGTCGACGATCGGCCCGCGCGCGGTGTTCACCAGCACCGCGGTCCGCTTCATCCGCGCGAGCTCCGGCGCGCCGATCAGGTGGCGCGTCTGCTGCGTGAGCGGGACGTGAAGCGAGACGAAGTCGCTGCGCTCTAGCAGCTCGGCAAGCGGCGGACCACCGCTGCGCGAGTGCAGCAGGACCTCCATGCGGAAGCCGCGCGCGCGCTCGGCGACCGCGCGGCCGATCCGGCCCGCACCGACGATTCCCAGCGTTCGGCCCGTCACGTCCAGTCCGATGCCGAGCTCCGGGTTCCAGCCCACGAAGCCGCCGGCGCGCACGTAGCGGTCGGCCCAGGCCAGGCGGCGCGCCGCGGCGAGCAGGAGCGCGAAGGCGAGGTCGGCGGTCGCGTCGGTCAGCACGTCGGGCGTGTTCGATACGGCGATTCCGAGCCGCGTGGCGGCCGCCAGATCGACGTTGTCGGTGCCCACGGCCATGTTCGCGACGATCCGCATGCCCGGGTTCGCGGCGAGAAACCCCGCGTCGATCCGATCCGTGAGCAGGCAGAGCAGGGCCTCGACCCCCGTGCCGTCGAGCGGCCCGACCTCGAAGCCGAGACCCGCCTCCGCCAGCACGCGCAGCGCGGCGTCGGGGACGCCTGGACGCACGCGCACTCGCACGCTCATCTTTCGCCCCTGCCTTCGCCCCGCGCGCCCACGCAGCGATCGTAGCGCGGGCTGCTGGCAGGGATGCGCCCGGACGGGTAAGCTGCGCGGCGCCATGAAGAAGTCGACCAAGCTGGGCCATCGCAACCGCAAGAAGAGCGTGCGCCACCGGGCGCGCCTGCGCGCCAAGACGAGGCGCGCGCGGCTGCGGCGCAGCCGCGGCGAGTCGACGAACACCTGACCTCCTGCATCAGCGCGGGGCGCGAATGAGCCAGAGCGAGTACGCGCGCAGCGGCGTGGACACCAGCGAAGCGGATCGCGCGCTGGCGCGGCTGATTCTGGAGATCTCCCCCACGCAGGCGTTCGGCGCCGCGAGCGAGATCGGAATCGGGCACTTCGCGGCAGTGATCATTTTCGGCCCGCTGCACGTCGCGCTCACCACCGACGGGGTCGGCACGAAGCTCCTGGTCGCGCAAGCCATCGGCCGGTACGACACGATCGGAATCGACTGCGTGGCGATGAACGTGAACGACCTGCTCTGCGTCGGAGCGAAGCCGATCGCGATGCTGGACTACATCGCGGTCGAGCGCTGCGACCCCGAGGTCTTCGGCCAGATCGGCAAGGGGCTCTGCGAGGGCGCGCGACAGGCGGGTGTCTCGATCGTCGGTGGCGAGACGGCGCTGATTCCGGCCATGCTGCGCGGCGCGCGCGAGGGAAGCGGGCTGGATCTGGTGGGGATGGCGATCGGCATCGTGCCCGAGGGCGGCCTGATCGACGGCTCGAAGGTGCGGCCGGGCGATGCGCTGATCGGCGTGGCCTCGAACGGCGTGCACTCGAACGGGCTCACGCTCGCGCGCTCCGTGCTGCAGCGAAAGCTCGGCTTCGAGGAATGGGTCGAAGAGCTCGGAGGGACGCTCGCCGACGAGCTTCTGCGCCCGACACGGATCTACGTCGCCCAGGTCGAGGCGCTCGCGAAGGCGGGCGTGCAGCCGCGGGCGCTCGCGCACATCACCGGCGACGGCTTCCTGAACATCCGCCGGATCGAAGCGCCGGTCGGCTTCGAGATCGACTTCCTGCCGCCGGCTCCGCCGATCTTCGGTCTGATCCGGAAGCTCGGCGAGCTCGATGCGGCCGAGATGGCCAGCGTCTTCAACATGGGAGTGGGCCTGACCGTGGTCGTGCCGGAGTCCGACGTCGAGCGCACGCTCGCGGCGCTCCAGGGCACGGGCGTCGACGCGTGGCGGCTCGGCCGCGCGGTCGCGGATCCCGAGCGCGCGATCCGGATCCTGCCAGAGCGGCTCGTCGGCCGGTCGAAGCTCTTCGTCCGCGAGCCGTGATCCGGTTCGCGCTCGAGGCGACGGACCGCAGCTGTGCGGCCCGCGCCGGCCGTCTCTTCACCGACCACGGCGAGGTCGCGACGCCCGTCTTCATGCCGGTCGGCACGCACGCCGCGGTGCGCGCGATGACGCCCGAACAGGTGAAGGCGACCGGCGCGCGGATCGTGCTCGCGAACACCTATCACCTGCTGCTCCGTCCCGGACCGGACCTGATCAAGAAGGCGGGCGGCCTGCACGCGTTCATGGCGTGGGACGGGCCGATCCTGACCGACTCGGGGGGCTTTCAGGTGTTCAGCCTGAAGCACAAGGAGATCAGCCCCGAGGGCGTACGCTTCCGCAACGAGATCGACGGCTCGACCGTCATGCTCACTCCGGAGCGCTCGATCGAGATCCAGCACGCGCTCGGCGCCGACATCATCATGGCGTTCGACGAGTGCACGCCGTACCCGGCGAGCCGGGAGCTGGCGCGGCGCGGCGTCGAGAACTCGCTCGCCTGGCTCGAGCGCTGCATCGCCGCGCACGGCGCCTCGACGCAGGCGCTGTTTCCGATCGTACAGGGATCGGTGTACCCGGAGCTGCGCGCGGAATGCGCGCGAAGCATCGTCCGCTTCGATTCGCCCGGCTATGCGATCGGCGGGGTCTCGGTGGGCGAGGGAATCGATGAGCTGAAGCGCATCGTCTCGATCACTGCGCCGCTGCTGCCCGAGACGAAGCCGCGCTACCTGATGGGCGTCGGGCTTCCCGAGGACCTGGTCGAGTCCGTCGAGCGCGGGATCGACATGTTCGACTGCGTGATCCCCACCCGCTACGCGCGCTCGGCGACGCTCTTCACGCGCCGCGGTCGGATCCGAATGAACCACCGCCGCTACCGCCCCGACATGTATCCGATCGACACGAGCTGTGACTGCTACGCGTGCGCGACGTTCACCCGCGCGTATCTGAACCACCTGTATGCAGCCAACGAGATCCTCGCCGCGATCCTCGGCGCGATCCACAACGTTCGTTTCTACCAGCGGCTGATGGCGGAGATGCGCGAGGCGATCGTCGCGGGCCGCTTCGCCGACTGGAAGGCGGCCTTCCGCGCCGAGTATCGCGAGTCGGGCGAGCGCGGCGCGAGCGAGCCGGACAGCGGCGCGTGACCGGCCTGCGCGAGCTCGATCCGGGGCTGTGGACCGTCGAGCAGCCGCTTCGCGTCGGCGGGCTCGAGCTGGGTACCCGCACCACCGTCGTACGGCTCGCGGACGGCGGTCTGGTCGTCCATTCGCCCGGGCCGTCCACCGCGGCGCTCCGGGGCGAGATCGAGGCGCTCGGACCGGTGCGCGCGCTGATCGCGCCGAACCTGCTCCACCACCTCTTCCTGGCCGAAAGCGCGCGGGCGTTTCCCGGGGCACTCGTCTTCGCCGCGCCAGGACTGCGCGAGAAGCGCGGCGCGATTCGAGTCGACCAGGTGCTCGCGGAAACGCCGCCGTCGCTCTGGGCGGACGACCTCGATCAGCTCGTCGTGCAGGGTGCACCCGGCCTGAACGAGGTGGTGTTCCTGCACCGCGCGAGCCGGACGCTGATCTGTGTCGACCTCTGCTTCAACGTGCGGCACGCTTCGAGCGCCTTCACGCGCGTCTTCATGCGTCTCAATTCTGCGTATGGTCGCTTCGGCCCTTCGCGGCTGTTCCGCTACTCGGTGATGAAGGACGCACGAGCGATGCGGGCGTCGATCGACCGGATCCTCGAATGGGACTTCGGGCGCGTCGTCGTCGCGCACGGAGAAGTCCTGGAGGCCGACGGACGGGGCAGCTTGCGGCGCAGCTTTTCGTGGCTCCCATCCTGAACGCGAGTCACGGCTCTGCTAGATTCAGGTCACTATGAAGAAACACTTACTCCCGCTCGTCGCACTCATTCTGATCGCCGACACCGCATGGGCACAGCTCGAGCGCGAGGGGCCTTTCGACTCGAAGGTGAGGCTGGAAGTCTCTGATCGCATTCGGTACGAGCGCTTCGACTGGTTCGAGACCGCACCGGCGTCCGCGACGCGAGATCACGACTACGGATTCTTCGCGAATCGAATGCAGGTGGGGCTGCGCGTCACACGCGATCCGGTCGAGTTCTTCGCGCAGTTCCAACACTCGCTGGTCACGAGCTTGCCGGATCACGGGCCGGGGCCGGGCGGGGCGTACTACACGAACACGCCGGAGAAGAATCAGGAGAAGGGAATCCTGCGCAACATTTGGTTGCGCTGGAAGAACCCGTTCGGCGCGCAGGGCCTGTCGCTCACGGCGGGAAGGCAGATCTTCCGCGACGGCCTCGAGGCGCCGGCCACCGATCCGACGCTGCTCTGGCTGCAGAAGAGCCGGATTTCCGAGCGACTGATCGGCCCGTTCGACTACACACACGTGGGTCGCAGCTTCGACGGCGGGCAGGTCGCCTTCGACAACGCGGCCATGAACGTGACCGGCTTCGCGTTCACTCCCACTTGGGGCGGCTACGAGATCAACGCCAATCGCGAGCTCGAGGTCGGCGTCGCGGGCGTGTCGGCGAGCCTGAAGGCGCTCGAGGCATTGCCGGGCACGAACGCGCGCATCTTCGGCCTCTGGTACCGCGATCGGCGCGAGGTGGTGCCGGTCGACAACCGGCCGCTGGCGGTGCGCCAGGCGGACCATGGCGACATCCAGATCTACACGATCGGCGCCAACGCGACGCACGTGCACGCGATCGGCCCGGGCAAGGCGGACTTCCTGATCTGGGGCGCGATCCAGACCGGCGACTGGCTGACCCAGGACCAGGACTCGTGGGCCTACGCCATCGAGGCCGGCTACCAGCTCCCCAATGTCTGGAGCGCACCATGGCTGCGCGTCGGTTTGGACCAGGGCTCGGGTGACTCGGATGCGAGCGACGGCGATCACTCGACCTTCTTCCAGATGCTGCCCACCGCGCGGCTCTACGCGATGTTCCCCTTCTACAACATGATGAACAACCGCGACCTGTTCGCGCAGCTGATCCTGAAGCCGCACGCGATGGTGAGCGCGCAGGCGACGCTGCACTCGCTTCGCTTGAGCGATCGCGACGACTTCCTCTACGGAGGCGGAGGCGCGACCAACAACACCGTCTTCGGCTTCACGGGCACCGCTTCGGGCAACAAGACGGGCATCGGCACCATGTTCGACACCTCGGTCACCGTGACCCCCGTGAAGTGGCTCGCGCTCAACGTCTACTACGCGCACGTGGACGGCAGTGGAATGATCGGTGAAGCCTTCCAGGACGAGGACGCCGACTACATCTTCGCGGAGGCGACGATCTCGTTCTGATACGATCCCCTTCGCATGAAGGCGATCGCGCGCGCGCTGGCCTCTCTACCCGTTCTCGCGCTGATCGGGTGGAGCGGCCTCGCGCTCGCATACACCGTTCCGGGGCCATGGTGGGTCGCGCGCTCGGCGTCGCTGCTCTGCACGCTCGTCGCGGTCGGCACGCTGATCGGACTCAGGCCCTTCCGGCGCGCCGTGGCCGTTGCGCTCGGCATCTTCGCGTCCGTCCTGGTCTGGTTCTTCTCGCTCGAGCCCTCGAACGCGGGCGACTGGCAGCCCGACGTCGGCCAGCTCGCGCGCGGCGAGGTCGAGGGTGAGATCCTCACGCTGCACAACGTGCGCGACTTCAGCTACCGGAGCGAGACGGATTTCACGGAGCGCTGGGAGACCCGCAGCTACGACCTCTCGAAGCTCGACGGGCTCGACATGTTCTTCTCCCACTGGGGTTCGCCGCTGATCGCGCACACGATCATGTCCTGGCAGTTCGCCGACGGGCAACGGCTGGCGATCTCGATCGAGACGCGAAAGGTGAAGGGCCAGCAGTACTCCGCGGTCGAGGGCTTCTTCCGCCAGTACCCGATCTATTACGTGGCCGCCGACGAGCGCGACCTGATCGGGCTGCGCACGAACTTTCGCGGCGAGAACGTCTGGCTGTACCGGCTGACCGCGCCGCCCGAGAACGCCCGCCTGCTGCTTCTGGATTACGTGCGGAGCATGAACGAGCTGGTCGAGAAGCCCGAGTGGTACAACGCCTTCTCGGACAACTGCACCACCAGCATCCAGCGCCACGTGCGGCATCTGCAGCCGGACGGCCCGCGCTTCGGCTGGCGCCTGCTCGTGAACGGCTACCTCGACCAGGCCCTGTACGAGAGCGGCCGGACCGACACGTCGCTTCCGTTCGAGGAGCTGCGCGCGATCTCGAACATCGACGCGCGCGCGAAGGCGGCCGGTCAGGGTCCCGATTTCTCCGAGCGCATCCGCGAGGGGCTTCCGGACCCGCGAGCGGCATCGCGGCGCGAGGACGCGACCCAGTAGAATTCCTTCGAGGTGGAGCGCTTTCCCTCGGGCCGGACCTCGTCGACCCGGGCGAAGACGGACCGCAGCTGCTTGCGGAAGAGATCGCTCTCCTGGCCCGGGAAGCCCTTCACGATCAGAAAGCCACTGGGCGCGAGCGTCGCGAGAGCGATCGCGAGCGCCGCCGCCCAGATCTCCTCGATCGCCGCGAGATCGAGGTCGCGAATCCCGGTGAGCTTTGGCGCGGCGTCACACAGAACGGCGTCGGCGCTTCCGCCGAGCGCGCTCGCGATCCGCTCCGCCGACCCGGGCTCCGTCATGTCGAGCGCGAGCACCACGACGTTGGCGGCGACGAAGTCGGTGGGCGCCAGATCCACGCCGACCACGCGGCCCTCGGGGCCGACGCGCTCGGACAGGACCTGCAGCCAGCTTCCCGGCCAGCAGCCGAGATCGAGCACGCGCGCGCCGCGGCGCAGCGGCGGGGCGCGGCGCAGCAGGTCCTCGAGCTTGAACGCGGCCCGCGAGCGCAGGCCCTCTTCCTTCGCCCTGCGGTAGAACCCGTCCTTGCGCTCGTAGCGAGCCGTGCGGCTAGCCCTTGACCGTCGGCCGGATGCGCACGAACGCGTTGGGGTGACCGGGGACCGCCCCACGCACGTAGATCAGATTCTTCTCCGGCTCGACGCGCTCGACCTTCAGGTTGAGCTGGGTCCGGCGCGCGTTGCCCATCTGGCCGGCCATCCGCAGGCCGGGACGGATGCGCCCGGGGAAGGTGCCGGCCGACATCGAGCCTCCGTGGCGGAAGGACTCGTGGTTGCCGTGCGAGACGCTCCGGGTCGGGAAGCCGTGCCGCCGGACCACGCCGCTGAAGCCGCGCCCGATCGTCGTGCCGATCACGTCGACGCGCTGCCCGACCTTGAAGCCCTCACAGGTCAGCTCCTGGCCGACCTGGTAGCCGTCGAGGTCGCTCGCGCCTACCCGCACCTCGACGAGCACGCGCTTGGGCGCGGTGTTCGCCTTGGCGAAGTGGCCCTGCATGGCCTTGGGAACGAGCTTGGCGCGCTTGGCTCCGTAGCCGATCTGCAGGGCGGTATAGCCGTCGCGGTCGCCGGTCTTCTTCTGCACCACCGTGCAGGGGCCGGCCTCGATCACGGTCACGGGAACGCGGTCGCCGCTCTCGGTGAAGATCTGGGTCATTCCGAGCTTTCGGCCAATCAGTTCGAGGCTCATCGCGGGGGCTCCAAAGACGAGGGCTGCGCATAGTAGCAGGGCCCTCTCCGTCGCCCAACCCTTTCCTATACTCCGGCGCTCACCGTGAACTGGGCGTGCCATCCCCCGGGAGAATCCCGGGTGGCGGGCCGCTCCTCGTTTGGACGCATCCCCTGAAGATCTCGGAGCTGGTCACGCTTGCGCAGAGCCCGCAGCTCCCGCTGCGCCTCGGCCGGATCCGGGGATCGGCCGGCGCCTGGCTCGCGGCCGAGCTCCGCGCGGCGCACCGCGGCCCGATCCTCGTGGTCGCGCCCGGCTCGACGCGGGCGGAGGAGTTCGCCGCGGCGCTGCGGGCGTTCTCGCCGGAAACGGAGGTCCGGATCCTGCCCCGCTACGACGTGCCGCCGTACGACCGCTTCTCGGCCCATCCCGAGATCGAGGCGCGGCGCATGAGCCTGCTCTACTCGTGGCTTTCCGCCGGACCCGAGACGGGACTGACCGTCGTCGCGCCCTGGTCGGCGCTGCTCCGGCGGGTTCCGTCGCGCTCGGAGCTGCGCAGCCGGGTCACGCACCTCGAGCGCGGTCTCTCGATCGACCGCGACGCGCTCGTCGACGTGCTGGTGCAGGCCGGCTACCAGCGCACGAGCCTGGTGGAGGAGCGCGGCGAGGTCGGCGCGCGCGGCGGGATCGTCGACCTGTTCCCGCCCCAGCTCGACCGGCCGGTGCGGATCGAGTTCGACTTCGACTCGATCGGGTCGTTGCGCCGCTTCGACCCGACGACCCAGCGTTCAGAGGGCGAGCTCGACTCGATCGTCGCGATTCCGCCGCGCGCCTATCGCGTGCCGAGCGACGTCGACGCGCTGATCCAGGACGTCCGGCGCCGCGGCCGCGAGCGGAGCCTGCCCGAGTCGCAGATCTACAGCGTCACCGAGGCGTTCGCGCGCCGGTCGCTGCCGCCGGGCGTCGAGAACCTGGAGGCCCTGCTCCACGACGAGCTCGAGACCGTCTTCGACTATCTGCCGCCGTCCACGCGCATTCTGATCGACGATCCCGAGGCCGGCCGAACGCGCGCGCTCGCATACATGGGCGAGGTCTTCGGCGGCCACGAGCGCGCCGCGGCGCAGGACCGGCTGGTCTGCGAGCCGCTCTCGCTGTACGTGAGTGACGACTCCGCGTGGAAGGCGCTGCTCGCGCGCAACCCCGTGCTCCTCGACCCGCTGGGGATTCCCGACCCGCTGGTGCGCGAGCAGGTCGTCGACGTGCGCGGCGACGACCACCGCGACCTGCGGCGCGAGATCGAGGAGCAGCGCGGCAGCGGACACGCGCTCCAGCCGCTCTCGCGCAGGCTCGCGACCTGGCGCGAGCAGAAGCGACGCGTGCGCATCGTCTGCCCGACGCCGTCCGCGGCGGAGCGGCTCGTCGACATCCTCTCGGACTACGGGCTGGCGCTGCCCATCGCTCGCGGCCACGCGTTCGCGGCCCTCCCGGAGCCGGGAGAGATCGACGTCGGGGTGGCGCCGCTCGCCGACGGCTTCGAGCTTCCGGACGACGCGCTCGTCGTGCTCACCGAGCAGAACGTCTTCGGCCAGCGCCAGCAGCGCCGCGCGGTGCGGATCACGCGCCAGACGAACGCGATCGAGCGGCTCGCGCAGATCCAGGAGGGCGACTTCCTGGTCCACGCCGAGCACGGCATCGGGCGCTTCGGCGGCCTGGTACGCATTTCCGTGTCAGGAGGCGAGCAGGAGTTCCTGCTGCTGCTCTACGACAAGGCCGACAAGCTCTACGTGCCGGTGTCGCGGCTGGGACAGGTCCAGCGCTACGCCTCCGCCGAGGACGCGAGCCCCGCGCTCGACCGTCTCGGCGGCCAGGGCTGGACCCGCACGAAGACCCGCGTGCGCCGCGCGGTGCAGGACATGGCCGAGGCGCTCCTCGCCGTGGTCGCCGCCCGCGAGACGCTCGAGGGAACGGCCTTTCCCGCGCCCGACGCGGCCTACGAGGAGTTCGAGGCGCGCTTCCGCTGGGACGACACGCCCGACCAGCGCAAGGTCACCGACGACGTGCTGGGCGACATGCGCAAGCGGCGGCCGATGGACCGGCTGGTCTGCGGCGACGTCGGCTTCGGCAAGACCGAGGTCGCGTGCCGGGCCGCGTACCTGTGCGCCATGTCGGGCCGCCAGGTCGCCTTCCTGGTGCCCACCACCGTTCTGTGTCAACAGCACCTCGAGACGATCCGGGAGCGCTTCGCCGGCACGCCGGTGGAGATCGCCGGCCTGTCGCGGCTCTCGTCGCCCAAGCAGCTTCGCGAGGTGCGCGAGGGGCTGGCCAGCGGCAAGATCGACCTCGTCGTCGGCACGCACCGCCTGCTCTCGAAGGACATCACGTTCCGGAATCTCGGTCTTCTGATCGTCGACGAGGAGCACCGCTTCGGCGTGGCGCACAAGGAGCGGCTGAAGCAGCTGCGCAAGCTCGTCGACGTGCTCACGCTCTCGGCGACTCCGATCCCGCGCACCCTGCAGATGGCGTTCTCGGGAATGCGCGATCTGTCGGTGATCGCCACTCCGCCCCCCGACCGCACGGCGGTGCGCACGCAGATCGCGCGCGTGTCGCAGGAGCTGATCTCCGAGGCGGTCGAGCGCGAGCTGCGCCGCGGCGGGCAGGTCTTCTTCGTGCACAACCGCGTCGAGACGATCGGCGAGATCGCCGGCTACCTGCAGCGCATCCTGCCGTCCGCGCGCTTCGGGATCGCGCACGGGCAGATGTCGGCGCAGAAGCTGGAGCGCGTGATGCTCGCCTTCATGCACCGCGAGTACGACGTTCTCGTGTGTACGGCGATCATCGAGTCCGGGCTCGACATTCCCAATGCCAACACGATCCTGATCCACCGCGCCGACATGTTCGGGCTGGCGCAGCTCTACCAGCTTCGCGGTCGCGTCGGCCGCGGAGACCGGCGCGCCTACGCGTACCTGCTGCTGCCCGCCACCGGGCAGATCAGCGACGACGCGCAGCGACGGATCGAGGCGATCCAGGACCTCTCGGAGCTGGGCGCGGGCTTCCGACTCGCGACCGAGGACCTCGAGATCCGCGGCGCGGGAAACCTGCTCGGCGGCGAGCAGTCCGGGCACATCGCGTCGGTCGGCTACGACCTGTACATGGAGATGATGGACGAGGCGATGGCGCGCCTGCGCGGCGAGCAGACCGCAGACGCGATCGACCCCGAGATCCGGCTGCCGCTCCCCGCGCTGCTTCCCGAGAGCTACGTGCCCGAGGTCTCGCAGCGGCTCGCGCTCTACAAGCAGCTCTCCTCGGCGCGCGACGACGAGGAGCTCGCCGCGCTGCGCGGCGATCTCCTCGATCGCTTCGGCGCGCTGCCCGACGCGGCGCAGAACCTGCTCGAGGTGATCCGGCTCAAGATCCGCTGCCGCAGCCTGGGCGTGCTCTCCGTGGAGGTGCGAAACGGCGAGCTTCAGCTGCGCATCGCCGAGCGCGCGGCCGTCGACCCGAGCCGGCTGGTGCGCGTGATTGGTCGCCCCGGGGCGCAGATCCGCGCCTATCCGGACCGGCGCCTGGGCCTGCGCCTGCGCGAGCCGGGCGACGCACTGGCCGAGAGCTTCGGCCTTCTCGATCTTCTCCAGCCCGGCGAGGGCACGCCGGTCGAAAGGAGCGCCAGCCGATGAAGCGAGTGATCGTGGCGCTCCTCGGGCTGTTGCTCGGCTGCGGTGACGGCGGGCGCGACGACGCCTGGGCCGCCGAGGTCGACGGCGTGCGGATTCCCGCCGCGGAGCTGCGGCGCCTGGTGGAGCAGCGGCTCGAGGAGGAGCCGGACGCCGATCGCGGCGACGTCGTGACCGAGGAGCTGAACCGCCTGGTGTCGGCCCAGGTCGCTCTGAACCGCGCGTCCGAAGCCGGGGTGAGCGTCGCCGACACGGAGGTGACCGACCGCCTGCACATGCTCCACGGCGAGGAGTGGAAGGACGACGATCCGCGCTACCGCGAGAGCGTGCGCCGCGAGATGATCGTCGACCGCATCGCGCTGGTCGAGCTCGCCCCGCGAATGCGCGTGCCCGAGAGCGCGCTGCGCGCCTACTTCGACGAGCACCGCAGCGAGTACGCGCAGCCCGAGCGCGCGCAGGTACGACAGATCGTGGTCGAGGAGCGCGCGAAGGCCGAGCGACTGCGAACGCAGCTCGAGTCGGGCGGGGACTTCGCCGCCGCGGCGCGCGAGCACAGCATCGCGCCCGAGGCCGCGAGCGGCGGCGAGCTGCCGGCGTTCGCGCGCGGGGAGCTCCCCGAGGCGTTCGACCGCGCCTTCGAGCTCGAAGAGGGGCAGTTCTCGGCCGTGGTCGAGTCGCCGTACGGCTTCCACATCTTCTTCCTGGAGCGCAAGATCCCGGCTCGGGAGCCCGGCTTCGACGAGCTCCGCGAGCGGCTCGAGGCGGAGCTCGGCCAGCGCAATCTCGAGGAGCTGCGCCGCGAGTGGCTGCGCGGCCTGCGCAGGAGCGCCGAGATCCGCTCGAACGACGCGTATCTGGAGACGCTGCGATGAGAGACAAGCTCTGCCTGCTGCTGATGCTCCTGGCCGCGAGCGGCATCGCCCGTGCCGAGGTCGCAGACGGCGTGGCCGCGATCGTCGGGGACGAGGTGGTGCTGCTCTCCGAGGTGCGATCGGCGATGCAGTCCGTGGCCGCCCGCGTGCCGAAGGACCACCCGCTGACGCCCCAGGAGATGAAGCAGATTCGCGACAACGCGCTGAAGAGCCTGATCGACGACCGGCTGATCCTGCAGGTCGCCAAGTTCCAGGGCATCGCCGCGAGCGAAGAGGAGATCGACGCGGCGGTGAACGGAATCGCCGAGGAGGAGGGCATCGCGGCCGACGCGATCTACGCCGCCGCGGCCGAGCAGGGCCTTCCGCGCGCCGCCTACCGCGAGCAGCTCGGCAAGCAGATCACGCGCATGAAGATGATCTCCGGCTCGGTGCAGGGCCGGGTCCGCGTGAGCGACGAGGAAGTGCGCAAGCTCTACGACGAGCGCTACGGGCAGGCCAGGCCCGGCGAGCGGATCCGGGTGCTGCACATCCTGATCGCCGTGCCGTCGGACGCCCCGCCGGAAACGCGCGAGAAGGCGCGGGCGTTCGCCGCGCAGCTCCGCGATCAGGCGCGCCAGAATGGCGACTTCGGCGGGCTCGCGCGCAAGTACTCCGGGGCGCCGACGGCGCAGCAGGGCGGGCTCACGGTCTTCCGCGAAGAGGACGCGCCGGATCTGATCAAGAGCGCGGTCTTCGGGCTGAAGCCCGGCGAGATCACCGACGTGATCGAGAACGCGCACGGCGAGAACCTGTTCCAGTTCCTCGACCGCTTCGATCCTTCGACGGTGTCGTTCGAGCAGGTCGCGGACAAGCTTCGCGGCGAGCTGATCGAGCGCCGCACCATGCCCGAGTTCGAGAAGTGGCTCGCAGACGTGCGGAAGAACCGCTACGTCGAGATCGTCGCGCCGGAGCTGCAGTGAGCGGAGAACCTGTAGAGATCGTCGTCCGGGGCGCGTGCGAGCACAACCTGAAGTCGCTGAACGTGCGCATCCCGCGCAACCGCTTGGTCGTGCTCACGGGGCTCTCGGGCTCGGGCAAGAGCTCGCTCGCGTTCGACACGCTCTACGCCGAGGGGCAGCGCCGCTACGTCGAGAGCCTGTCGGCCTACGCGCGGCAGTTCCTCGACCAGATGAAGAAGCCCGAGGTCGACTCGATCGAGGGCCTCTCGCCCGCGATCTCGATCGAGCAGAAGACCACCAGCCGCAACCCGCGCTCGACCGTCGGCACGGTCACCGAGATCTACGACTACCTGCGACTGCTCTTCGCGCGGATCGGCGTGCCGCACTGCGTGAACTGCGGCAAGCCGATCCAGGCGCAGACCGTGAAGCAGATGTGCGACCGCGTGCTCGCGCTCCCCGAGGGCACGCGCGTGCAGGTGCTCTCGCCGGTCGTGCGCGGCCGCAAAGGCGAGTACAAGAAGGAGCTGCGCGAGTTCGCGCGACAGGGCTTCGTGCGCGTTCGCATCGACGGCGAGGACCACCAGCTCGATTCGCCGCCGGAGCTCGACCGCAAGAAGCGCCACGACATCGACCTGGTGGTCGACCGTCTGGTGATCCGCGGCGACGTCGGAAAGCGGCTGGCGGATTCGTTCGAGACGGCGCTACGAGCGAGCTCGGGCTTCGCGAAGGTCGACATCGGGCCGGGCCAGGAAGAGGTCCTCTTCTCCGAGCTCGCCGCGTGCATGGACTGCGGCGCGAGCTTCCCCGAGATCAATCCGCGCTTGTTCTCTTTCAACAGCCCGCAGGGCGCCTGCCCCGAGTGCGACGGCCTGGGCACGAAGGACTTCTTCGACCCGGAGCTGCTCGTTCCCGACGCTTCGATCTCGATCGCGGACGGCGCGATCGCGCCGTTCAAGGGCCGCGGACACGCCTCGCGCTACTACGCCGCGATGCTGCGCTCGCTCGCCACGCACTACGGGTTCTCGCTCGACACGCCGTGGAGGAAGCTCTCGGCCGAGGCGCGCGCGCAGATCCTGAACGGCAACGACGAGAAGGTGACCTTCCGCTTCGGGCGCAGCCGCAAGTGGAGCTTCGACCGCAGCTGGTCGGGGGTCGTGGGCCTGCTCGACAAGCGCTACCGCGAGACCGAGAGCGATCTCGTGCGCGAGGGGCTGCGCCAGTACATGAGCAACACCGCCTGCACGGCCTGTGCGGGCGCGCGCCTGCGCCCAGAGGCGCGCTCGGTCTTCGTCGGCGCGACCACGCTGCCGCAGGTCTGCGCGCTCTCGGTCGCGCAGGCGGTGCAGTTCTTCACGAACCTGAAGCTCGGCAAGCAGGACCTGTTGATCGCCGAGCGGCTGCTGCGCGAGATCCGCGAGCGACTCGCGTTCCTGCAGAACGTCGGGCTCGAGTATCTGACGCGCGACCGCACCGCCGGCACGCTCTCGGGCGGCGAGAGCCAGCGCATCCGCCTGGCGACGCAGGTGGGCTCGGCGCTGGCGGGAGTGCTCTACATCCTGGACGAGCCGTCGATCGGGCTGCACGCGCGCGACAACGACCGGCTGCTGCGCACGCTGGTCTCGCTGCGCGACACCGGCAACACCGTGCTCGTGGTCGAGCACGACGAGGAGACCATCCGCGCCGCCGATTGGGTGATCGACATGGGGCCGGGCGCGGGCCGGCACGGCGGCGAGATCGTGGCCGAAGGCCGACCCGAGGACATCGAGAAGGAGGCGCGCTCGCTCACCGGCCAGTTCCTCTCCGGCGCGCGCAGGATCCCCGTGCCCGAGAAGCGCCGACCCGGCTCCGACAAGTTCGTGACCATCGTCGGCGCGAGCGAGAACAACCTGCGCGACGTGACGGTGCGCATTCCGCTCGGCGTGATGACGGTGGTGACGGGCGTCTCGGGCAGTGGCAAGTCGACACTGATCAACGACACCCTGTACAAGGCGCTCGCGCACGAGCTCTTCGAGGCCAAGGACAAGCCCGGCAAGCACAAGAAGATCGATGGGCTTGCACACCTCGACAAGGTGATCGACGTCTCGCAGGACCCGATCGGGCGAACCTCGCGCTCGAATCCGGCCACCTACACGGGGATCTTCACGGGGATCCGCGAGCTCTTCACGCAGCTTCCCGAGAGCCGCCAGCGCGGCTACGCGCCGGGCCGCTTCTCGTTCAACGTGAAGGGCGGGCGCTGCGAAGCCTGCCAGGGCGACGGCATCCTGCGCATCGAGATGCACTTCCTGCCCGACGTGTACGTGACCTGCGAGGAGTGCCAGGGCAAGCGCTACAACCCGCAGACGCTCGAAGTGAAGTACAAGGGCAAGTCGATCGCCGACGTGCTCGAGATGACCGTCGACGAGGCGTTCGAGTTCCTGGAGCACATCCCGGGCGTGCGAAGCGGTCTGGCGACGCTGGCCGAGGTGGGGCTCGGCTACGTGCACCTGGGCCAGCAGGCGACCACGCTCTCGGGCGGCGAGGCGCAGCGGATCAAGCTCGCAAAGGAGCTCTCGAAGCGCGCCACCGGCCGCACGATGTACATCCTGGACGAGCCGACCACCGGACTGCACTTTGCCGACGTGGAGAAGCTTCTCGACGTGATTCACAAGCTGGTCGACCGCGGCAACACGGTGGTGGTGATCGAGCACAATCTCGACGTGATCAAGACGGCGGACCACATCATCGATCTCGGGCCCGAGGGCGGCGACAAGGGCGGCGAGGTGATCGCGACCGGCACGCCGGAAGAGGTCGCCAACGACCCGCTCTCCTACACCGGACAGGCGCTGCGCCCGATCGTGTTCAGATCATGATTCCCGACCGCGACGCCGGAGCCCGCCCGCCGCTCACGCTCGAGTTCGCCTTCGTGCTCGCGCTGCTCGCGCCGCTGGTCCACATGGTCTGCGTGACGGTGCTGCTCCTGATCGGCTTTCGCGGCACGGTGCCGGTGGTCGGCATGGCCGCGGTGCTCGCCTACGGCGGCATGTTCACGCTCTGCGCTTCGCGGTTTCGCGAGCCTCCGCTCGAGCGGCTCGCGCTCGTGCGCGCACCGGCGACGGCCTGGCTCGCGGTCGCGTTCCTGGCCGCGTCCGTGCTGCTCACCAGCGAGATCGACAACCTGGTGAAGGCGGCGTTCCCGCCGCCGCTCGAGCTCACGGCGGCGGGCGAGGCGCCCGAGACGCCGCCATTCTGGGGAGTGATGCTCGCGGTGGTGCAGATCGCCGTGTTCCCGCTCGCCTACGAGCTCTTCTTCCGCGGCATCCTGCAGCCGCTCGCGGTCGCCAGGCTCGGGCTCGGTCTCGGCATCGTGCTCGGCGCGCTGATGAGCGGCGTCGCCAGCGGACTGATCTTCGGCGGCGTATGGGGCGTCGCGCCGGCGTTCGCGAACTCGCTCGTGCTGGCGGTGCTGCGCCAGGCGTCCCGATCGCTCTGGCCGTCGATCGCCCTGCACGCGCTCACCGGCGTGATCACCCTGGGCGCGCTCTACCAGGTCTTCGGCATCGCCGGCTTCGACGACACCACCGCAGCGCACACGCCGCTCGCCTGGCTGCTCGGCGCGGGCGCGCTCACGGGAATCGGCCTCGCGCTGCTGCGCGTCGCATCGCGCGGCGAGAGCGCGCCTGCCGCGCCGCCGGAGGTCTGAGCCCCCGGAAGCTCAGCCCGCGCCCAGGTGCTGCCGGAACCAGTCCGTCGCGGCGCTCGCGGCGCGCTCGAACCAGGGCTCCGTGTCGTACACATCGAAGTGTCCGCAGTCGAGCTCGAGGTAGCGCTTGGGCTCGCCCGCGCGCGCGACCGCGGCGCGCAGCTGCTCGATCGGGATCAGCGAGTCGTTCTTCGCCCCGATCACGAGCAGCGGCGTGGGCGAGACCAGCTCGATCGCGCCGGGCGGGTCGTACTCGAGCATCTTCTCCAGCGACTCCAGCGTGACGGCGTTGCGCCAGCTCGGCGCGACCGCGGCGCCCGTGCGCTGGAACCATTCCCACGCGTCGGGCGCGGCCAGCACGCTGGGCTGGCCGGGCTTTGCTACGACGGGGATCTCCGTCACCGCGCCGGTCTTGAAGCGCTCCACGCGGTCGGCCGAGATCTGGGCGAGGAACGCGTCGAGCCCGGGCCGGCCCAGAAGCGCGAGCAGAAGCGGCCACGCGCGCACCGCGGGCACCTGCGCCACGGCCGCCTTCACGCGCCGGTCGAACGCGGCCAGGTGCAGCGTGTGCCCGCCGCTGTACGAGCTGCCCCAGAGGCCGATGCGCGCGGGGTCGATGCCGGGCGCAAGCGTCACCCACGAGATCGCGTTTCGGTAGTCCTCGTGCTGCTCGAACGGGAACACCTGCCCGCGCGGCTCGCCGTCGCTCGCGCCCAGGAAGCGGAAGTCGAACACCAGCACCGCGCAGCCCGCGGCCGCGAAGCGCTCCGCGAAGGCGGGCAGGAACATCTCCTTCACCGCCGAGAAGCCGTGCGCCATCACCACCGCGGGCACGCGCGCGCCGGCCGGCCCCGCGGGGCGGTAGAGCCAGCCGCGGCAGGTCTGGCCGCGGCTCTCGAACTCGACACTCTCGCGTGTCGGCTTCGCGGCGCTCACGACGCGTGCCCCTCGAGCTCGGCCGCCAGGTGGAACACGACCCAGGCGCCGCAGCGCACGCAGTCCACGTCGTTCCCGTAGCAGCAGCCCGGCGTGCGGAAGACGTGCCCGTCCAGGTAGAGCGGCAGCACGCGCTCGCGCGCCGGGCAGGCGGCGGTGACTCGCTCCGCGTGCTCGGGGAGCATCAGCTCCAGGCTGCGCCGCGTGTTGCGCACGAAGCCCGGGTACTCGTTGCGAAGCCGCATCACCTCGCGCACCGCGGGCACGCGCGCCTCGTTGTCGGGCCAGGCGTCGGGCCCGTCGTCGCTCGCGCGCGGCACGTAGAACGAGAAGCTCATCCAGCCCACGCGCGTCTTCTGCAGCTCGCGCACCAGCTCCTCGAGCCGGTCCTGGTTGCGGCGCGTGACCGTGCACTGCACCTGCACCGGCGAGGACAGATCCTCCGGCAGCCGGCGCAGGTTCTGCATCACGCGCTTGTAGCTGCCGCGGCCGCGGATCGCGTCGTTCACGTCCTCGGGGCCGTCGAGCGAGACGACGTAGAGCACGTTCGGCCCCAGGTCGGGAACTTCGATCGTGCCGTTGGTGGTGATGGTGTTGCGCGGGAAGAGCTTCACGCCGCGCTCGATCAGCGGGCCGCGAAGCAGCGGCTCGCCGCCCATCCAGAGCGCTGTGCGGATGCCGTGGCGGTCGCGCAGCATCTCGAGCGTCTCGAGCATCTCGTCGTCGGTCGGCTCGTCGGCGACCCGCGGGCGCACGGGCGAGAGCGGGTTCGCGTCGCGGTAGATGAAGCAGTGCGCGCAGCTCAGGTTGCAGCGCTCGGTGACGTTCACGATCACCGACGGGTACGGGGCGTCTTCGCGGTAGTGGCCCTCGAGAACGGCCTGCATCGGAACCTCCACGGCAGTCTGGCCGCGGCGCGGGCCCGGCCCTATGACGGCCATCATACGGGTAGGGCGAGCTCGCGGTCTGCGCATCTATACTCGCGCCGATGCAACGCGCGCCCCTGCTCATCCTGGGAATGCTCTCGCTCCTCGCGGGCCTTGCGGGCGGGCTGGTCCGCGTCGGCTGGGCCGTGCCGAGCGTTCCGCCGGAAGCCGTGGCGCAGCACGGCGCGCTGATGCTCGCTGGATTCCTCGGCACGCTGATCTCGCTCGAAAAAGCCGTCGCGCTTCAGCGCACCTTCGGCTACGCGGCCCCGGTGCTGATCGGTGTCGGCACGATCTCGCTCTGGGCCGGCGGCCCGGTCGCTCCCGGCCGCGCCGCGATCGCGGCAGGCGGCGCCATCTTCTTCGCCGGCCTCGCGCTCGGCTTCTACGAACGCGCGACGCGCTGGGCCGCCACGCAGCTCGCCGGCGCCGCCTGCTTCGCGATCGGCGCGCTCGCCTGGCTCGCCGGCCGCGCGCTCGTCGACGTGGTCCCGTTGTGGGCCGCCTTCGTGGTGCTGACCATCGCCGGCGAGCGCCTCGAGCTCTCGCGCCTGCTCGCGCCCACGCGCGCGGCTCTCGTCGCGTTCGCCGCGCTCGTCGCGCTCGCGATCGCCGGGCCGCTGGTCGGCTTCGCGGACGCGCAGCTCGGTGCGCGACTGTCGGGCGCGGCATGGCTCGGCCTCGCCGTCTGGCTGCTGCGCTGGGACCTCGCGCGCAAATCGCTCGGCCGGCCCGGCCTGCCGCGCTTCATCGCCTGGGCCGTCCTCTCCGGCCACGTGTGGCTCGCGCTCTCCGGCGCGTTCGCCCTCACCTGGGGCGCGCCGCAAGCCGGCCCCGCCTGGGACGCGATCCTGCACGCGCTCTTCGTCGGCTTCGCCTTCTCTATGATCTTCGGCCACGCCCCGATCATCTTCCCAGCCATCCTTCGCGTGCAGATCCGCTTCGCCCCGCGCTTCTGGATCCACCTGGCGCTGCTGAACGCCGGCCTCGCGCTGCGGCTCATCGGAGATCTCTCCGGCGTGTACGAGCTGCGGGCGTGGGGGGCGCTGCTGAACGTGCTCGCCGTGCTGCTGTTCCTGGTGCAGACGGTGAGCCGCGTGGAGAAGGGGTCGGCCTGACATCGGCCGGTGCACAGAAATGTGCGTGTTGGCGATGGGTTGCGAAGCAGGACTGCGGCCGGGAGCAGCGCTTGCGCGCTTCTCGGAAAGCGCCAATTGGCGCGCCTCTCTCGCCAGACGGCGCGGTTGCCGATAAATTGATGCGATGAAGAGCGAGCTTGGCGGCGTCGTCTCCGTCCTCGGTGGTGCGAAGGTGCTCGGTCGCGCCCTCCGCTCACCGGAGGACCTGGCGATGCGGGTGCGCGGAGGCTTGCCCTTCTCCTCGCTGACGGCCGTCATGGAGCAGTACGGGATCCCGCGCGAAGTCCTGTGCGCGATCCTGCATCTCTCGCGGAGAAATCTGCTCCGGCGAAGGGAGCAGAGCCGCCTGTCCGCGGATGAATCCGATCGTCTCTACCGGCTTGCACGGGTGCTCGCGCACGCGAACCGGGTGTTCGGCGATCTCGAGGAGTCGGCCGAGTGGATTCAGGCTCCGAACCCGTCGCTCGGCAAACAGCAGCCGCTTGCCCTTCTCGACACCGACATCGGCGCGGAGCAGGTCGACGACGTTCTCGGCAGAATCGAGCACGGCATCGTCGGCTGATGCGCGTCTTTCGGATCTGTCAGGCGCGGCACACCGACAGCGCGTTCACTGGCGACGGGGCGGTTCTCTATCCCGGTCGCTGGCATCCACGGGGTGTCCGCGTCATCTACGCATCCGAGAGCCGCGCGCTCGCTGCTCTCGAGCAGCTCGTGCATCTTCACCGGACTCGTCTCCCCGATGACTTCGTCAGCTTCACGGTCGACATCCCCGACGGTGTGAGGATCCGCCAGGCTCTCGTCGGGACTCTCCCCAAGGAGTGGCGCAGGCATCCAGGCCCGCGCGCGCTTCAAGAGATCGGCGCCGCCTGGATCGCGGCAGGCGACTCGGCGTGCCTCGAGGTCCCCTCGGCCGTGGTCCCCGGCGAGCGAAACTTCCTGCTGAACCCGCGTCACGCGGACTTCGCGAAGCTGGCGATCGGTCCCGCGGAGCCCTTCACGTTCGACGAAAA